>CAYGUQ010000004.1:22853-34949 GCA_964352995.1 uncultured Rhodobacterales bacterium | reverse complement strand
GACCTCTACCGCGGCCGCGCCGCCGCCATGAGCATGATCCCGACCTCGACCGGCGCCGCCAAGGCCGTGGGCCTCGTGCTGCCCGAGCTCAACGGCAAGCTCGACGGCGTGGCGATCCGCGTGCCGACGCCTAACGTCTCGGTGGTGGACTTCAAGTTCATCGCCAGCCGGGCGACCACGGTCGAGGAGATCAACGCCGCGATCCGCGCCGCCGCCGACGGCCCGCTCAAGGACGTCCTCGGCTACACCGATGCGCCGAACGTCAGCATCGACTTCAACCACGACCCCCATTCCTCGGTGTTCCACATGGACCAGACCAAGGTGATGGACGGAACCTTCGTGCGCGTGATGAGCTGGTACGACAACGAGTGGGGCTTCTCCAACCGCATGCTCGACACCGCCGTCGCCATGGCCCGGACGATGTGAGGCGATGGAGATCTCGTTCCGCCTGCTGCTCGTGTGTCTGACGGCGTTCGGGCTGGCGGCGGCGGACCACTACATCTTGGGCGGCGCCCTGGCCGCGAGCCTCGACGCCATCTGGCGCGCCGCCGCGCAAGTCCTCTGAGCGGCGCGCCCGTCTCGCCGGGCGCCAGCCCTGGCAGGAGTAACGCCATGACCTTCAAGACCCTCGACGACCTCGACCTCGCCGGCAAGCGGGTGCTGACCCGCGTCGACCTCAACGCGCCCGTGCGCGACGGCAAGGTGACCGACGACACCCGCCTGCGCGCCATCGCCCCCACCGTGCGCGATATCCTCGCCAAGGGCGGCAAGCCGATCCTGCTGGCGCATTTCGACCGGCCCAAGGGCAAGGTCGTGCCCGAGATGAGCCTCGGCCAGATCGCCCCGGCGCTGGAGAAGGCGCTGGGCCTGCCGGTCGAGTTCATCGACGCCTGCACCGGCCCCGCGCCTCTGGCGCACGCGCTGGCGCTGGCGCCCGGCAAGGTCCTGCTCTGCGAGAACACCCGCTTCCACCCCGGCGAGGAGAAGAACGACCCGGAATTCGCCGCGGAGCTGGCGAAGCTCGGCGAGGTCTATGTGAACGACGCCTTCTCCGCCGCCCATCGCGCCCACGCCTCGACCGAAGGGCTCGCCAAGCTGCTGCCCTGCGCGGCGGGCCGGCTGATGGAGGCGGAGCTGAAGGCGCTGGAGAAGGCGCTCGGAAAGCCCGAGCGGCCGGTTATGGCGGTCGTCGGCGGCGCGAAGGTCTCCACCAAGCTCGACCTGCTGGGCAATCTCGTGGAGCGGGTGGACGTGCTCGTGATCGGCGGCGCGATGGCCAACACCTTCCTGCTGGCGCAGGGCAAGCCGGTCGGCACGTCGCTCGTCGAGGCGGAGATGACCGACACGGCGCGCGACATCCTCGCCCGCGCCGAGAAGGCCGGCTGCGCCATCGTGCTGCCGTCGGACGTGGTGGCGGCGGAGGGTTTCAAGGCCAACTCGCCCAACGTGACGGTGGCCGCCGACAAGACGCCCGAGGATAGGATGATCCTCGACGCCGGCCCGAAGACGGTCGCCGAGATCGAGAAGCGCCTCGCCAAGGCCCGGACGCTGGTGTGGAACGGGCCGCTCGGCGCGTTCGAGATCGAGCCGTTCGACGCCGCCACGGTCGCGGCCGCCCGCAAGGCCGCCGAACTCACGAAGGCGGGCGATCTGATGAGCGTCGCCGGCGGCGGAGACACGGTGGCGGCGCTGAACGCGGCAGGGGCGGCGGGGGATTTCTCCTTCGTATCGACCGCGGGCGGCGCGTTCCTGGAATGGCTCGAAGGCAAGACGCTTCCCGGCGTCGCCGCACTCGGCGGGTGACCTCGACCTTCGGCCCGTCATTGCGACAGATCAATGACGGGGCCGGCGCGCGTCCGCAGGACTGCTTCAGGAAGCAGCCCGAGGGAGACGCGCCATGTCGCCGTTCGAAGCCGAAGAAGCGCTGGCCGACGCGCTCGCCCCGCCCGTGGAAGCCGCCGGCGGCGCGCCCGCCGAGGTCGCCCCGCAAACAGCGGCGGCCGAGGCGTTCGGCTACGGGGCCTATCCCTACGCGACCACCCTCTCGCGCCGCGCCTATGAGGCGCAGAAGGCGAAGCTGCAGGCGGAACTGCTGAAGGTGCAGCTCTGGGGGCAGGAGACCGGCCAAAAATTCGTCCTGCTGTTCGAGGGGCGCGACGCCGCCGGAAAGGGCGGCACGATCAAGCGCTTCACCGAGCACCTCAACCCCCGCGCCGCGCGCGTGGTCGCGCTCAACAAGCCGACCGAGCAGGAGCGCGGGCAGTGGTACTTCCAGCGCTACGTCGAGCACCTGCCCACCGCCGGCGAAATGGTCCTCTACGACCGCTCCTGGTACAACCGCGCCGGCGTCGAGCGCGTGATGGGCTTCTGCGAGCCGTGGGAGTATCTGGAGTTCATGCGCCAGACGCCGGAGTTCGAGCGCATGCTCGTGCGTTCCGGCATCCGCCTCTACAAGTACTGGTTCTCGGTGACGCAGGAGGAGCAGCGCGTCCGCTTCCTGAGCCGCGAGACCGACCCGCTGAAGCGCTGGAAGCTGAGCCCGATCGACAAGGCCAGCCTCGACAGGTGGGACGACTACACCGAGGCGAAGGAGGCGATGTTCTTCTACACCGACACCGCGGACGCGCCGTGGACCGTCATCAAGTCCAACGACAAGAAGCGCGCGCGGCTTCACTGCATGCTGCACTTCCTCGACTCGCTGGACTATCCCGACAAGAACCTGCGCGTCGCCCATGAGCCGGACCCCAGGCTCGTCGGCCGGGCGAGCCATGTCGTCCAGCGCTCCGAGCACATCCTCGGCAAGAGCCTTCACCCCGCCGATCGCAGGGCGGCGCCGGCCGTCTCCTGAGCCGACCCGCAGTCGACGTTTCAGGGCAGGGCAGGGCTCAGGCGAGCGGCGTGCGCTCCATCACCTTCGGCGCGATCACCCGCGTCGGGGCCACGGCCTCGGCGAAACCGTCGGCCGTCTGCTCAAGCAGCGGGAAGGTCGCGTAATGGCAGGGGATGACGGCCGCGAAGTTGAAGAACTTGCGGCAGGCGAAGGCGGCGCGCCTCGCGTCCATCGTGAAATGGCCGCCGATGGGGACGATCCCCCATTTCGGCGCGTGCAGTTCCGCCAGCAGCCCCATGTCGGCGAAGACGTCCGTGTCGCCCATGAAGTAGAGCGTGTCGCCGCCGGCCTCGATCATCCAGCCGCCCTCGGCGCCGAGATAGACGGGCTTGCCGTCCACCGACATCGAACTGGAATGCACGGCGTTCACCAGCGTCGCGCGCACCCCGCCCAGATCGACCGTACCGCCCTTGTTGAGGCCGACCGCGCCCTCCGTCCCGAGAAAGCTGGCGAGTTCGTAGATCGCGACGACCGTCGCGCCGGTCTTGCCGGCGACCTCCGACGCGCTGGACGCGTGGTCGGCATGGGCGTGGCTGAGAAGGATGTGCGTGGCGCCGGCGGTCGCCTCGTCGTAGCGCTCCTCGGAAAAGCTGGGATTGCCACGGAGCCACGGGTCGATCAGCAGCACGCGGCCCCCGACCTCGATGCGGAAGCCCGAGTGCCCGAGCCAGGTGAGGGTCCAGTCGCTCATGTCGTCTCCTTCGACGGCGGTCGGCGGCTCACTCGGCCGCCTGCGGCCGGCCCGTCTCGTCGATCAGCCGCAGGATTTTTCGCGCCGCTTCGGGGATGTTGGTGCCGGGGCCGAAGATCGCCTTGACGCCCTTTGCCTGCAGGAACTCGTAGTCCTCCCGCGGGATCACGCCGCCGCAGATCACGATGATCTCGCCGGCGCCCTCGGCCTTGAGCGCCTCGATGAGCAGCGGCGCCAGCGTGCGGTGGCCGGCCGCCTGCGAGGAGACGCCGACGACGTGGACGTCGTTGTCCACCGCGTCGCGGGCGGCCTCCTCCGGGGTCTGGAACAGCGGGCCGACGTCCACGTCGAAGCCGATGTCGGCGAAGGCCGTGGCGATGACCTTGGCGCCGCGGTCGTGGCCGTCCTGCCCCATCTTCACGACGAGCATTCGCGGACGGCGGCCTTCGGTCTCGGCGAAGGCGGCGACCTCGTCGCGGATCGCCTGATACTCGGCGTCGCCCTCGTAGGCGGCGCCGTAGACGCCCGCCAGCGTCTTCACCTCCGCGCGGTGGCGGCCGAAGACCCGCTCCATCGCGTCGGAGATCTCGCCCACGGTCGCGCGCGCCGCCGCCGCCTCGACCGCGGCGGCGAGCAGGTTGCCGTCGCCGCGCGCGGCTTCCTCCAGCGCCCTGAGCGCCGCGTCGCAGGCGGCCTGGTCGCGGCTCTCGCGCAGCGCCCCGAGGCGGGCGACCTGGCTCTCGCGCACCGCGGCGTTGTCGATGCTGAGGATGTCGACGGGCTGCTCGGTCTCGGGGCGATACTTGTTGACCCCGACGATGACCTCCTCGCCGCGGTCGATGCGCGCCTGCTTGCGCGCCGCGCTCTCCTCGATGCGCAGCTTGGGCATCCCCGACGCCACCGCCTCGGTCATGCCGCCGAGGCCCTCGACCTCGTCCATCAGCGCGCGCGCGGCCGCCGCCATGTCCGCCGTGAGCTTCTCGACGTAGTAGCTGCCCGCCAGCGGGTCGATCACGTTGGTGACGCCGGTCTCCTCGGCGAGGATGAGCTGGGTGTTGCGCGCGATGCGGGCGGAGAACTCGGTCGGCAGCGCCATCGCCTCGTCAAAGCTGTTGGTGTGCAGCGACTGCGTGCCGCCGAGCACGGCGCTCATGGCCTCGTAGGCGGTGCGGACGATGTTGTTGTAGGCGTCCTGCTCCTGAAGGCTGACGCCGGAGGTCTGGCAGTGGGTGCGCAGCATCAGGCTTTCCGGCTTCTTCGCGCCGAAGCCCTGCATGATCTCGGCCCAGAGAAGCCGGGCGGCGCGCAGCTTCGCGGCCTCCATGAAGAAGTTCATGCCGATGGCGAAGAAGAAGCTCAGGCGCGGGGCGAAGGCGTCCACCTCGAGCCCGCGCGACAGCGCCGCCTTCACGTATTCCTTGCCGTCGGCGAGGGTGAAGGCGAGCTCCTGCACGAGGTCTGCGCCGGCCTCCTGCATGTGGTAGCCGGAAATCGAGATGGAGTTGAAACGCGGCATCTCCGCCGCCGTGTAGGCGATGATGTCCGCGACGATCCGCATGCTGGGGCTTGGCGGATAGATGTAGGTGTTGCGGACCATGAACTCCTTGAGGATGTCGTTCTGGATGGTCCCGCTCAGTTCGGCCGCCGAGCAACCCTGTTCGCGCCCGGCCACGATGAAGCTCGCCAGCACCGGGATCACGGCGCCGTTCATCGTCATCGACACCGACATCTCCTTCAGCGGGATGCCGTCGAACAGGCGCTTCATGTCCTCGACGCTGTCGATGGCCACGCCCGCCTTGCCGACGTCCCCCACGACGCGGGGGTGGTCGCTGTCGTAGCCGCGGTGGGTCGCGAGGTCGAAGGCGACCGACAAGCCCTTCTGCCCCGCGGCGAGCGCCTTGCGGTAGAAGGCGTTGGAGGCCTCGGCGGTGGAGAAGCCCGCATACTGGCGGATCGTCCAGGGGCGGCCGGCGTACATTGTCGCCCGCGGCCCGCGCACGAACGGGAACATGCCCGGCAGCCCGCCGAGATGGTCTAGCCCCGCGACGTCGGCCTCGGTGTAGAGCGGCTTGACGTCGACGCCCTCGGCCGTGCGCCAGGTGAGCGTCTCGACGTCGCGGCCCCGGAGCTCCTTCTCGGCGAGCGCGCGCCAGGCGGAAAGATCGGGCGTGTCGGTCATCGGGCGTCTCCCGTCAGGCGCTGTCTCGCGCGGCCTTCGGCCTATGTTGTACCGCATCGCACAGGGAGAACGCGACCCATGCTCGCAAGCCTCGCCGCCGCAGGCCTCACCGCCATGACCGCCGCCGGGCTCGGACCGGACGGGCTCGAGCAGTTTCGCTGGCAGGCGCGCCCGGTGGTCGTGGCGGCCGATCCCGACGACCCGCGCCTCGCCGAGCAGCTCGCGCTCTTCGAAGGCGACGCGGCAGACATGATCGAGCGCCGTAACGTGGTGGTGGTGGACGTCGAGACCGGATCGGCGCTGCGCCGGCGGCTTGGCGCGGAAGGCTTCATGGTG
This sequence comes from uncultured Rhodobacterales bacterium, assembly GCA_964352995.1. Taxonomy (GTDB): domain Bacteria; phylum Pseudomonadota; class Alphaproteobacteria; order Rhodobacterales; family Rhodobacteraceae; genus Rubrimonas. Next base: position 28,853 of record CAYGUQ010000004.1, on the reverse strand, counting down.
GCGTTGATCGGACTCGACGGCGGCGTGAAGTTCCGCAGCGACGACGTCGTCGCGCCGGATCGGCTGGAGGCTCTGATCGACACGATGCCGATGCGGCGGCGCGAGATGCGGGAGGACGGGCCAAGCCTCACTCGAACTCCATGATCACGTCGTCCACCGCGAGGCTGGCGCCCGGCGTCGCGTTGATCGCCTTGACCTTGCCCTTGCGTTCGGCGCGCAGGACGTTCTCCATCTTCATCGCTTCGACGGTGGCGAGCGCCTGCCCCTCCTGCACCTCGTCGCCGACCGAGACGGCGATGGAGACGACGAGCCCTGGCATCGGGCACAGAAGCTGCTTGGCGCTGGCGCCGTCTTCGCGCGCCGGCATGAGCGCGGCGAGTTCCGCCAGCTTCGGCGAGCGCACCGCGACGGCGAGGTCGGCGCCGCGCCAGCGCAGGCGGAACCCTTCGGTGAGCTGGTCCACCTTGAGCGTCATCGGCGCGCCGTCCACCGTCACCCGCGCCAGCCGCGCGCCCGGCCTCCATCCGCCGAGATCGACGCCGTCAGGCGCGCCGCGGCCGTTCAGCGCGACGTCGAACCGCGCGTCGCCGAACGTCACGACATAGGCCTTGGGCAGCTTGCGCTCATGGTTGGTGAGCACGCCCGACACCGCCGCCGCGCGGGCGTCCACCGTCGCGCGCATCGCCGCCGCGACATGGGCGAGCCGGCGGAGGTCGCTCTCGGCGATGGCGGCGCCGTGGAAGCCCTCGGGGAACTCCTCGGCGATGAAGGCGGTCGTCAGCCGCCCCTCGACGAAGCGCGAATGGTCCATGACCGCGGCGAGAAAGGGCAGGTTGTGGCCGATGCCCTCCAGCTCGAAGCCGTCGAGCGCGTCGCGCATCGCCTCGATGGCGGCGCCGCGGTCGGCCCCCCAGGTGCAGAGCTTGGCGATCATCGGGTCGTAGAAGCGACTGATCTCGCCGCCCTCGTAGACCCCGGTGTCGTTGCGCACGACGGCGCCGTCGTCGCGCCGCCCCTCAGTGGGAGGCCGATAGCGCGTGAGGCGGCCGATGGAGGGCAGGAAGCCGCGATAGGGGTCCTCGGCGTAGAGGCGGCTTTCGACGGCCCAGCCGTTCAGCGCGACGTCGCCCTGCGCCAGCGGCAGCTTCTCCCCCGCGGCGACGCGGATCATCAGCTCCACGAGGTCGAGGCCGGTGACGAGCTCGGTGACCGGGTGCTCCACCTGCAGGCGGGTGTTCATCTCCAGAAAGTAGAAGTTGCGCGCGCCGTCGACGATGAACTCCACCGTGCCGGCCGAGCAGTAGTCGACGGCCTTGGCCAGCGCGACGGCCTGCGCGCCCATCGCCGCGCGGGTCTCGGCGTCGAGGAACGGCGACGGGGCCTCCTCGATGACCTTCTGGTTGCGGCGCTGGATCGAGCATTCGCGCTCGCCGAGGTGGATGACGTTCCCATGCTTGTCGCCGAGCACCTGGATCTCGATGTGCCGCGGCTGGGTGACGAACTTCTCGATGAAGATGCGGTCGTCGCCGAAGCTCGCCTTCGCCTCGTTCTTCGACGACTGGAAGCCTTCCCGCGCCTCGGCGTCGTTCCAGGCGATGCGCATTCCCTTGCCGCCGCCGCCGGCCGAGGCCTTGATCATCACCGGATAGCCGATCTCGCCGGCGATCTTCACCGCCTCTTCGGCGTCGGCGATCAGGCCCATGTGGCCGGGCACGGTCGAGACGCCGGCCTCCGCGGCGAGCTTCTTGGAGGTGATCTTGTCGCCCATGGCGTCGATGGCGGAGGCGGGCGGGCCGATGAAGGCGACGCCCATCTCCTCCAGCGCGCGGGCGAACTCGGCGCGCTCGGACAGGAAGCCGTAGCCGGGATGCACCGCCTCAGCGCCGCTGTCGCGGATGGCGGCCAGCACCTTCTCCATGGCGATGTAGCTCTCGGCGGCGGGGGGCGGGCCGATGTGGACGGCCTCGTCCGCCATGCGCACATGCAGCGCGTCGCGGTCGGCGTCGGAATAGATCGCGACCGTCCCGATCCCCATCCTGCGCGCGGTCTTCACGACCCTGCACGCGATCTCTCCACGGTTGGCGATCAGGATCTTCTTGAACATGCGCTTCCCCCGGGCCGGCGTGTCAGTCGGTGCGCGGCTCCGCCGCGGCGCGATCCGCCCACCGCCGCCATCGCTGCGCGCCTCCCTCATGGAAGATTTGCCTGAGGGCGTCCAGCGTCCCGGACGTCGCGGCGGCGCCGTCGAGAAAGGCCGCCGCCAGCGTCACCTGCGCCGCGTCGTCACCGCAGGCGACGCGCACCACCGGCGCCAGCCCGCGCATCCGGCTCAGGCGGCGCCAGAGATCCTGCCGCGCAGCGGACGCCATGCGCGCCCGCCAGAGCCGCCCCGCGCCAGGCGGCGCCGCCACGGCCTCCGTCGCGCAGACCACCGAGGTCGCCCGGCCCGGCGCGCGCGCGAGGGCGCAGGGCGCGACGATGGTCTCGCCCGCGCGCTCCAGCAGCGCGAAGCGACCGGCCTTGCACCGCGGCCCCGAGAGCAGTTCGCGCAGCGCCTCCGGGCTCAGCGGTCTCGTCCCATGCCCATCACGGCGACGCCCATGCCCACCGCCGCGCCGGTGAAGCCGAAGCCCGCCGCGAGCATGAGATAGCCGAGCCAGCCGACGTCCGACCCCGCCATCAGCGTGCCGATCCGCCCCACGTCGGTCCAGACGAGCCCAAGCAGCGCCGCGAGCCCGGCGAAGAAGCCGGTGGCCCCGTGCCGGGCGAGAAAGCGTATGAGGCGCGGATCGTTCATGGGAGAAGACCTAGCGCAGTCGGGCCGCCGCGTCAGGCCGTCGCGTCAGGCCTCGGGGTTCGGCATGAGATAGAGTTCGCCGACCGTGACGTGAGCGGGCTGCTCAAGCGCGTAGAGCGCCGCGCGGGCGACGTCCTCGGCCTTCAGCGCCTGCGGTTTGGCCTCGTCGAAGAACGGCGTGTCGACCATGCCCGGCGCGATCACCGTGCAGCGCCCGCCCCATTCGCGCATCTCCTCGGCGAGGTTCTCGCCGAAGCCGTGCACGAAATGCTTGGTCGCGCCGTAGACCGAGCCCTTGAGCGTCGCGCGGCCCGCGCGCGAGCCCGTCAGCAGCATATGGCCCTTCGTCTTGCGCAGATGCGGCAGCGCGGCGTGGACGGTGGCGACGAGCCCCCAGACGTTCACGTCGATCATCGCGCGCCAGTTGGCGAGGTCGCCGTTCTCCGCGCCCGCCGCGCTGGCGCCCATGCCGGCGTTGGCGAAGACGGCGTCGAGGCCGCCGAACTTCTCCGCGGCGCGGGCCATGGCGGACTTCAGCGCCTCGGCGTCGGTCGCGTCGCAGGGCAGGGCGAGGGCGTCGCCGCCGATGTCGCCCGCCAGCGCGTCGAGCCTGTCGGCGGAGCGGGCGGCGAGCGCCACGCGCCAGCCGGCCTCGGCCGCCGCCCGCGCGGTCGCCGCGCCGATGCCGCTGGATGCGCCGGTGATGAATAGGGTTTTGCTCATGGGGGCCGTCTTTCGAAGGGGGAAACGGGCGCGGCGCGGCACGCGAGCCGCGGCTCTGCCCTGAAGGCTCAACGGCGCTCGCCCGGAATGGTTCAGTCCGGCCGGCGGGCGGCGCAGTCGATCTCGACCAGCGCCCCGACCGCAAGCGCCGTGACGCCGACGGTGGTGCGGGCGGGCAGGCGGTCTGAGGGAAAGAAGCTCTTGTAGGTCTCGTTGAACGCGGCGTAGTCGCGCTCGAATTCGGTCAGGAAGCAGCGGCACTGCGCCACATGCTCCAGCCCCAGCCCAAGCTCGCCCAGCACGAGGCGGAGGTTCTCCATCACGCGCCGCGTCTGCGCCTCGACGCCCTCGGGCAGGGGCGCGTCAGGCGCCGCCGGGTCGGTCGGCATCTGCCCGGTCAGGATCACCCAGCCGTCGCTCTCGACGGCGTGGGAGAAGGGCGCGACGGGGCGGGGGCCGGCGGGTAGGGTGTGGAAGCGCATTCTCAAGCGGCCATTCAGGAGGCTGCGCGCCGGGGCGCCGCGTCCTCGCCAAGAACCTCCGCCACGCAGTCAAGCCATTCCCGCAGGCTCGCCGGGTCCGCGGTTCGGCCGTCCGGCAGCATGGCGGTGTCGCTCAGCACCTGCGCCACCTCCGCCTCGGGGTCTCTGGCGAGCCTCATCTCCAGAAAGGCGCGCATCGCCCTATGGGCCTGATCGGGCGTCAGATTATGCATGTCAGCCTCCTTCCCGCGCCAGTCCCGTCGCCAGGCTGAAGTAGTCGCGGGGCTTCTCGTTTCGCCCGCCGTTCCTGACCCGGCCGCCGCGCACCTGCGCCCACATCTGCGCTCCGTCCGCGAGCGTCGCAGCATACCACTCCGTGCCGTAACGGTCTCGCCCGATGAAGTTGGCGGGATCGGCGACGAGCCCGAGCAATGCTTCGCGCGCCTCGGGGCTGTCGCTCATATGACCGGGCGCATCCCTGAAGATATGCGCCGCGTCCGCCTCGGAAATGCGCGCCGCATCCCTCACAACGGCAGATTATCGTGCTTCTTCCATGGCGTCTCCACCCGCTTGCCCCTGAGCGCGGCGAAGGCGCGGGCGACGCGGCGCCGCGTGCTCATCGGCATGATCACCTCGTCGATGAAGCCGCGCTCGGCGGCGACGAAGGGGTTGGCGAAGCGGTCCTCGTATTCCTTCGCGCGCGCCGCGATCTTCTCGGGGTCGCCGAGGTCGGAGCGGTAGAGGATCTCCGTCGCGCCCTTGGCCCCCATCACGGCGATCTCCGCCGTCGGCCAGGCGTAGGTGACGTCGCCCTTCAGGTGCTTCGACGCCATGACGACATAGGCGCCGCCATAGGCCTTGCGGGTGATCACCGTGACCTTGGGCACCGTCGCCTCGCCATAGGCGTAGAGCAGCTTGGCGCCGTGCTTGATGATGCCGGCGTATTCCTGCGCGACGCCCGGCAGGAAGCCCGGCACGTCAACGAAGGTCAGCAGCGGAATGGAGAACGCGTCGCAGAACCGCACGAAGCGCGCCGCCTTGCGGGCGCTGTCGATGTCGAGGCAGCCCGCCAGCACCATCGGCTGGTTCGCCACCACGCCGACCGTGCGGCCCTCGATGCGCCCGAAGCCGGTGATGATGTTGCGCGCGAAATCGCGCTGCTGCTCGCAGAAGTCGCCCTCGTCGAGCACCTTCGTCACCAGCTCCTTCATGTCGTAGGGCTGGTTGGGGTTGTCGGGCACGAGGCTGTTGAGGCTCTCCTCCACCCGCTCGGGGCTGTCGAAGAAGGGCCGCTGGGGCGGGGTCTCTCGGTTGGAGAGCGGCAGGAAGTCGACCAGCCGGCGCACCTCAGCCAGCGTCTCGACGTCGTTCTCGAAGGCGGCGTCGGCGACCGAGCTCTTCGAGGTGTGCGTCTTGGCGCCGCCCAGCTCCTCGGCGGTCACGGTCTCGTTGGTGACGGTCTTCACCACGTCCGGCCCGGTCACGAACATGTAGGACGAGCCCTTCACCATGTAGATGAAGTCGGTCATCGCCGGCGAATAGACCGCCCCGCCGGCGCAGGGGCCCATGATGACGCTGATCTGGGGAATGACGCCCGAGCCCTCGATGTTGCGCTGGAAGACGCCGCCATAGGCCGCGAGGCTGTCCACGCCCTCCTGGATGCGGGCGCCGCCGCTGTCGTTCAGGCCGATCACGGGCGCGCCGTTGCGCATCGCCATGTCCATGATCTTGCAGATCTTCTGGCCAACCGTCTCGCTGACCGAGCCGCCGAACACGGTGAAGTCCTGGCTGAAGACGTAGACCTGCCGGCCGTTGATCGTGCCCCAGCCGGTCACCACGCCGTCGCCGGGATAGGTCGTCTCGGCCATGCCGAAGTCGTGGCAGCGATGCGCCACGAACATGTCGTATTCCTCGAAGGAGCCCTCGTCGAGCAGCGCCTCGACGCGCTCGCGGGCGGTGAGCTTGCCCTTGGCGTGCTGGGCCTCGATCCGTTTCGCG
>CAYGUQ010000004.1:0-22843 GCA_964352995.1 uncultured Rhodobacterales bacterium | reverse complement strand
CGCCGCGTCAAGGGGCCGCCTCGCCGCTGCCGGCCCGAGCCGGGGCGCAATCGGGCGCAATGGCGCGCGCCGGGCCTCTCGCCGCCGGCTTCGCGCTGTCGCAAGCCTGTGTATTGTGCATATCGAGGGGAGCCCGGAGGGAACCGGGTCCGCAGGACGTCGGAAACGGCGGAGGGGAGCAGGGATGAGCGACACGGGCGACGAACTGGGCGCGCAGGCGCTGGCTTATCACGAGGCCGTGCGGCCCGGTAAACTCGAGGTGCGCGTCACCAAGCCGATGGCCACGAGCCGCGACCTCTCGCTCGCCTACAGCCCCGGCGTCGCCGCCGCCTGCCTCGCGATCCGCGACGATCCGACCGCCGCGGCGCGCTACACCGGGCGGCAGAACCTCGTCGCCGTGGTCTCGAACGGGACGGCGGTGCTCGGCCTCGGAGACATCGGGCCGCTCGCCTCCAAGCCGGTGATGGAGGGCAAGGCGGCGCTCTTCAAGAAGTTCGCCGGCATCGACTGCTACGACATCGAGGTCGCCGAGACCGACCCCGAGAAGCTCGCCGCCATCGTCGCCGCGCTGGAGCCGACCTTCGGCGCGGTGAACCTCGAGGACATCTCGGCGCCGGCCTGTTTCGAGGTGGAGCGGCTGTGCCGCGAACGCATGGGCATCCCGGTCTTCCACGACGACCAGCACGGCACCGCCATCGTCGTGGCGGCGGCCGTGACCAACGCGCTGCGTCTCGGCGAGAAGCGTTTCGAGGACCTGCGCGTCGTCTCCACCGGCGGCGGGGCGGCGGGCATCGCCTGCCTCGACCTGCTGCGCCATCTCGGGGTGAAGCGGGAGAACATCGTCCTCTACGACCGCGACGGGCTGGTGCACCTGCAGCGCCCGCTCGACGGCCGCAAGCCCGACTACGCGCTGCCGGGGCCCGGCCCGACGCTGGCGGAGGCGATGGTCGGCGCCGACCTCTTCCTCGGCCTCTCCGGGCCGGGCGTGCTGAAGCCGGAGATGGTGACGGCCATGGCGCCCAACCCCATCATCCTCGCGCTCGCCAACCCCAGCCCCGAAATCATGCCGGAGCTTGCCCGCGCGGCCCGCTCCGACGCCATGATCGCGACGGGGCGCAGCGACTATCCCAACCAGGTCAACAACGTCCTGTGCTTTCCGTTCATCTTCCGCGGCGCGCTGGACTGCGGCGCCACCGAGATCAACGAGGCGATGAAGATCGCCTGCGCCACCGCGATCGCCGACCTCGCCCATGCGCCGGGCACCGAGGAGGCCGCGCGGGTCTACGCCGGCGAGCGGCTCGTGTTCGGGCCGGACTACCTCATCCCCAAGCCCTTCGACCCGCGGCTGCTGGCGACGGTTGCCGCCGCCGTCGCGGGGGCCGCGATGGAGAGCGGCGTCGCCACCCGGCCGATCAAGGACATGGCCGCCTATCGCGAGAAGCTGGAGCGCACCGTCTACCGCTCCGGCTTCCTGATGAAGCCGATCTTCGAGCGCGCCCGGAAGGTGCGCCGGCGCGTGGTCTTCGCCGAGGGCGAGGACGAACGCGCCCTGCGCACCGCGCTGGCCATGGCGCAGGAGGGCGTCGACCGGCCCGTGCTGATCGGTCGCCGGCGGGTGTTGGCCGCCAACATCGAGAAGCTCGGCCTGCCGCTGGAGATCGGCCGCGACTTCGAGCCCTGCGACCCCGAGGACGACCCGCGCTACGGCGACTATTGGCGCGAGTACTACAACCTCACCAAGCGCGAGGGCGTCACGCCGGACCTCGCCCGCGCGATCATGCGCACCAACACCACCGCCATCGGCGCGGTCATGGTGCATCGCGGCGAGGCCGACAGCGTGATCTGCGGGCTCTTCGGGCAGTATCTCTGGCATCTCAACTACATCCGGACGGTGCTGTGCCGGGACGGGCGACGCCGGCCCATCGGGGCGCTGGTCGCGATGATCCTCGACAGCGGGCCGATCTTCATCGCCGACACGCAGGTCCACGCCGAGCCGACGCCGGCGCAGCTCGTGGAGATCGCGCGGGCCGCGGCGACGGAGCTCGGCCTCTTCGGCATCACGCCCAAGGTCGCCTTCATCAGCGCCTCGAACTTCGGCAACCTGCACGACGCCGCGTCGGAGCGCGCGCAGTCGGCGGTGCGCCTGCTCGACGCCGAGGGCGCGGAGTTCGACTATGAGGGCGAGATGCATGTCGACGTGGCGGTCGATCCCGCGCTGCGCGAGCGGATCTTTCCCAACTCCCGCCTCGAAGGCGCGGCGAACCTGCTGATCATGCCGTCGATGGACGCCGCCACCGCGGCGAAGAACGTGCTGAAGTCGCTCGCCGGGGGGCTGCAGGTCGGCCCCATCCTGATGGGGATGGAGGGGGCCGCCCACATCGTCACCCCGACGATGAGCGCGCGCGGGCTGCTCAACGTCGCCGCTCTGGCCGGCGGCGGCGAATTCGGCGGCGCCGACGTGGCGGAGCAGGACTGAGGGCCGCCCTGCGCGCCCGCCTGCACCAACGGCGGGCGCGGCGACGCGGCTCCAACAGCCAGTGCGAAGCCCCGGCGCGGCGCAGGCCGCGCCGGGGAACTATCAGGCCGCGGCCTGGGCGCCGACCATCCGCGCGACCGTCTCGCCCATCGAGGACGGGTTCGGACAGATCGTCACGCCCAGCTCCTGCAAGAGCGTCACCTTCTCCTGCGCGCTCTCGCCGAAGGCGGAGATGATAGCGCCGGCGTGGCCCATCTTGCGGCCCTTCGGCGCCGAGAGGCCGGCGACGTAGGCGGCCAGCGGCTTCTTCATGTTCTCGCGCCAGTAGCGGGCGCCCTCGGCCTCCTGCGGGCCGCCGATCTCGCCGATCATCAGCACCGCGTCGGTCTCGGGGTCGTTCTCGAACAGCTCCAGGATGTCGCGGAACGAGGAGCCGTTGATCGGGTCGCCGCCGATGCCGACCGAGGTCGATACGCCGAGCCCCAGCGTCTTGAGCTGGCTCGCCGCCTCGTAGCCCAGCGTGCCGGAGCGGCCGACGATGCCGATGCGGCCCTCGCTGTAGATGTGGTCGGGCATGATGCCCATCATCGACCTGCCGGGCGAGATCACGCCTGCGCAGTTGGGGCCGACCAGCCGCAGCCGCGTCTCGGCCTTGTAGCGCCGCAGGTAGCGCTTGACCTTCATCATGTCCTGCGAGGGGATGCCGTCGGTCACGCAGACGGCGAGGCGCACGCCGGCGTCCGCGGCCTCCATGATCGCGTCGGCCGCGAAGGGCGGCGGCACGAACACCATCGAGGCCTCGGCCCCGGTCTCGGCCACGGCGCCCTTCACGGTGTTGAACACCGGCTTGCCGAGCACGGTCTCGCCGCCGCGGCCCGGCGTCACGCCGCCGACGATGTTGGCGCCGTAGTTGATCGCCTGCTCGGTGTGGAACATGCCGATGCGGCCCGAGATGCCCTGCACGATGATCGGCGTGGACTTGTCGATGAGAATGGCCATGGGTCCCTCCCTCAGGCGGCTTTGTCGGCGGCGGGGCGGGCGGCGACGGCCTTCTCGGCGGCCTCGGCCAGCGTCTCGGCGGTGACGATCGGCAGGCCGCTCTGGGCGATGATGCGGCGGCCTTCCTCGACGTTGGTGCCCGAGAGGCGGACGATCACGGGGATCTGGACGTCGAGCTTCTGGAACGCCTGCACCACGCCCTCAGCCACCCAGTCGCAGCGGTTGATGCCGGCGAAGATGTTGACCAGCATGACCTTCACGTTGGCGTCGCCGAGCACGACGCGGAACGCCTTCAGCACGCGCTCGGGGCTCGCGCCGCCGCCGATGTCGAGGAAGTTGGCGGGCGCGCCGCCGGCCAGCTTGATCATGTCCATGGTGGCCATGGCGAGGCCGGCCCCGTTGATCATGCAGCCGATGTCGCCGTCGAGCCCGACATAGGCGAGGCCGCGGTCGGCCGCGGCGCTCTCGCGCGGGTCCTCCTGGCTGCGGTCGCGCAGTTCGCTGATCTGCGGCCGGCGGAAGAGGGCGTTGTCGTCGAAGCTCATCTTGGCGTCGAGCGCGACGAGTTCGCCGGAGCCGGTGACGACGAGGGGGTTGATCTCGACCATGGTGGCGTCGAGGTCGCGGAATGCGCGGTAGGAGGCCATCAGGATCTTGACGAGCTTGTTGACCAGCTTGCTGTCGAGCCCGAGGCCGAAGGCCAGCTCGCGCGCCTGATAGTCCAGCAGTCCCGCGGCCGGGTCGATCGAGACGCGCAGGAGCGAGTCGGGCTCCTCGACGGCGATCTCCTCGATCTCCATGCCGCCGGCGCTGGAGGCGACCAGCATGATCCGCTCCGACGCGCGGTCGAGCACGATGCCGAGGTAGAGCTCCTGCGCGATGTCGGTGGCCTCCTCGACGTAGAGGCGGCCCACCAGCTTGCCGCGGCTGTCGGTCTGGCGCGTGACGAGGCGGCGGCCGAGCATGTCGGAGGCGGCCTCCTGGATCTCCGCCTCGGTGGAGCAGATGCGCACGCCCCCGGCCTCGCCGCGGCCGCCGGAGTGGACCTGCGCCTTCACGACCCAGCGGTCGCCGCCGATCTCTCGCGCGCGATAGCTGGCCTGTTCGGGGCTGTAGGCGAGGCCGCCGACCGGCACCGGAATGCCATAGCCCGCCAGCAGTTCCTTGGCCTGATATTCGTGGATATCCATGGGCTTATTCCTCCTGACGTTTCTTGTTCGGCGGCCTGCGGGCGGCTGGGCGACGGCGCGCCGCCCCGGCGCTCAGGCCGCCTGTTTCGCGCCGGCCTTCGCCGCGATCGCCTCGGCGATCACCAGCACGTTGTTGGCCATCTTCTCGCTGGCCGCGTCGATCATCTTGCCGTCGAGCGACGCGGCGCCCTTGCCCTGCGCCTCGGCCTCGCGCAGCGCGGCGATGATCTTGCGCGCCTTCTCGACTTCCGCGGGCGGCGGCGAGAACACCTCGTTGGCGAGCTTGATCTGGCTGGGGTGGATCGCCCACTTGCCCTCGCAGCCGAGCGCGGCGGCGCGGCGGGCGCCGGCCATGTAGCCCTCGGGGTCGGAGAAGTCGCCGAAGGGCCCGTCGCAGGCGCGCAGGCCGTAGGCGCGGCAGGCGATGACCATGCGGGTGATCGAGGCGTGCCACTGGTCGCCGGGATAGTCGGGGTTCAGGCCGCCGATGTTGGTCGTGCGGGCGCGCATCGAGGCCGCGTAGTCGGCGACGCCGAAGTGCAGCACCTCGACGCGCGGGCAGGACAGCGCGGCGTAGCGGGCGATCTCCTCGACGTTCGCCATGCCCAGCGCCGTCTCGATCAGCACCTCGATGCAGACGTTGTTCTTCAGGCCCTTGGCCGCGGAGATCTGGTTGATCAGCGCGTCGACCATGTAGAGGTCTCCGGTCACGCCGACCTTGGGCACCAGCAGCGTGTCGACGTTTTCGCCGGCCTGCTCAAGCAGATCGACCACGTCGCGGTACATGTAGTGGGTGTCGAGGCCATTGATGCGCACCGACACGGTCTTGCCCTTGGCGCGCCAGTCGATGTCGTTGAGCAGCTGCACGGCGTTCTTGCGCGCCTGCTCCTTCTCGGGGGGCGCGACGGCGTCCTCGAGGTCGAGGAACACGACGTCCGCCTCGCTCTCGGCGGCCTTCTCGACCATCGAGGGGTTCGAGGCGGGCACCGCCAGGGTGCTGCGCTGGAGGCGCTGCCGGCGGAGGGGATGGAGCGTATGGCTCATGTCGGGCGTCCTTCTGAGCGTCCGGAAAAAAAGGCCCCGGGCCGCCGCGAAGAGGCGACGAGCCCGGGAGTCAGGGAGGTTCCGGAAACTCTACTCGGCGGCGATCTTCGCCGCGGCGCCGCTGCGCGCCTCGCGATAGAACTCGGCCGCGGCCGCCACGCCCGCGCCGGCGTCGACCATGGCGCCGTTGTCGCGCAGCGCCATGCCGGCGACCGACAGCGCGGTCAGGCACATGCCCTCGTTGAGATCGCCCAGGTGCCCGATGCGGAACGCCTTGCCGGCGAGCCGCGCGAGGCCCGAGCCGAAGGAGGTGTTGTAGGCGTCGTAGCCGGTGCGGATCACCTTCACCGCGTCGACGCCCTCGGGGACCATGATCGTCGTCACGGTGTCGCTCTCGAAGCCGGGACGGGCGCAGATCTGAAGGCCCCAGGCCGCGACGCCGCGGCGCACGCCCTCGGCGAGGCGGGAATGGCGGGCGAGGACGTTGTCGAGCCCCTCCTCCTCCAGGATCATCTTCAGCGACACCTTCAGGCCGTGGAAGAGCTGGGTGGGCGGCGTGTAGGGGAAGTAGCCGTCGCCGTTCAGCTTCAGCATGTCGGCGAACTCGAAGTAGGCGCGGCGCATGGTGGCGCTTTTCGCAGCCTCGAGCGCCTTCTCGCTGACGCCGAGAATGCCGAGGCCTGCGGGCAGCATCAGGCCCTTCTGCGAGCCGGTGACGATGAGGTCGACGCCCCAGTCGTCCATGCGGAAGTCGATCGACCCGACGGCGGAGACGCCGTCGACGAACAGCATCGCGGGGTGGCGGCTGAAGTCGAGCGCCTTGCGGACGCCCGCGATGTCGGACGACACGCCCGTCGCCGTCTCGTTGTGGGTGGCGAAGACCGCCTTGATCTCATGTGCGCTGTCGGCGGTGAGCACGGCGGCGTAGTCCTCGACGGGCACGCCCTTGCCCCACTCGACGTCGATCACGTGGACGTCGAGGCCGAGACGCTCGGCCATTTCGTGCCACAGGAAGCTGAACTGGCCGAAGCGGCTCATCAGCACCTTGTCGCCGGGGTTCAGCGTGTTGGTGATCGCGGCCTCCCAGGCGCCGGTGCCGGAGCCGGGGAACATGAACACCGTGCCGTTCTGCGTGCGCAGCACCTTCTTCAGGCCGGCGAACAGCGGCTTGGTGAGATCGCCGAAGTCGGGGGCGCGCATGTCCTGCATCGGAACGTTCATCGCCTGCCGCACGCGCTCGGGGACGTTGGTCGGGCCAGGGATGAACAGGTGGTTGATGCCGGTCTTCATGGCGCAATCTCCTCCAGGGGCGCGCCTCTCGGACGGGGCGCTGTGCGAATCTCCGCAACTTTATTGCGTCGCGCCCCGGATTCGCATAACCCTCCGCCGGAGACAAAACGCCCGCCGGGCGGGTAGAGCGCCATCACCCGTTCGGGGCCGCCCGGGTCACGCCCGCCGACGCAACGCAGCAAGCCCGACCAGAGCCGCCGCGAGCAACGCGCCGCCTGCCGGCAGCGGCACGGGGGCGAGACGCGCCGCGACGGTGTCGGCGATGATGGCGTGGCCGGCGGCGGTCGGGTGCACCGGGTCCCAGAACAGCTTGCCCGCCAAACCGGCCTGATCGCAGACGGATGCGCCGATCACGCAGGGCGTCGAGACGTCGTCGAAACCGAAAGCGGCCGCGTCGGCGAGGAACGCCTCGAACAGCGCGAAGGCGTCCACGTCGTAGACGTTGGCCCCAGCTCCGCGCAGGTTCTCGATCTCGCCTGCGACGGCGGCGTTGAACGTCTGCGCGCCCAGGGTCGCGTCGGCCGCGTCCGCCGGGTTGAAGGTGGCGTAGGCCGGAGCGGCGCCGAGGTCGACCTGGTTGACGATCAGGAAGTCGTTGACGCCGAGCGCCATCAGCCGGCCCGCGTTGCGGGCGATCGCCTCGGCCGCCTCGACGGCCGCCGCCTCGACCTCGGCCGAGGGCGACTGCGCGTCCACGGCGTCGAAGATGTCGTTCGCTCCGAACCAGATCGCGGCGATCGGTCGCGCGCCAAGCGCCGCGACAGGGACGGCGGCTTCGACGAAGCCGATCTGGTCGGGGAAGTCGGGCGCCCCGTCGGCGTCGGAGACGGCGCGGGCGCCGCCGTAGGCGACGTTCAGCGCGAACTTGCCCTGCGCGGCGAAGTCCGCGGTGAAGACTTCAGACCAGACGGGGCCGTTCGAGAAGCGGCCGTCGAAATAGGGCGGCGAAGCGGGCGCGGCCCCGCCGGTGGCGGCGTAGAGGTTGCCCGGATCGCTGAGGCTGTCGCCGAAGACGAGACCGGCCGTGAAGCCGTCGGCGAAGCTTGCGGCCTGCGCGCCCGCGGCGGCGAAGAGGCCGATGGTCGCGGCGAGCGTCCTGGCGAAGCGCATGATGTCGTCCTTCCCGCTTGGCGTCGATCGCCTGGTCTTCGTCAGGCGCGGAGGACTCTTAGGCGTCGCGGGACGCGTTGTGCGTGAAACAATTGTATCGCCGGTTCGAGAGGCGCGCCGGGCCGGCGCCTACATCGCGCGCTCGGTCAGGTAGCGCGCGACCGCCGCCGCCCGGTTGGGCACGTCGAGTTTCGAGAACAGCACCTTGAGGTGGTGCTTGACGGTGTTCGGCGAAATGCCGAGGCGCGCGCTGATCTGGTCGTTGGTCCAGCCCTGCGCGAGCGCGCCCAGCACGTCGCGCTCGCGCGCGGTCAGCCGCTCGAAGGGGTCCGAGCGCAGCATCTCGAAGTCGACATAGGGAAAGCTCGACCGACCGGCGGCGACGGCGCGGATCGCCTCCAGCAGCGTCTCCGGCGGATCGGCCTCGGTGACGCAGCCGCGGGCCCCGGCCTGCATCGCGTCGCGCACGCGGGCGGGCGTGGCCGCGCGCAGCCGCGCGATGGCGCGGACCTCGGGCTGGCGGCGCCGCAGCTTCTCCAGATAGGGCACGAGGCCGCCGCCGCCCGCCCCGCCTCCTTCGGCCGCGCCCGACGCGCCGAGCCGCGCGCAGACCACCGCAAGGTCCACGCCGGCGATCTTGGCCTCGCGCATGAGCCGCTCTCCGGTTTCGTCGGCGAAGGCGATGGAGAAACGACCCTCCTCGCGCAGGACTGCGTCCAGCCCCTGCACGAACCAGGCGTTCGGGTCGACGACTGCGATTTTCACGATGGTTCCTCCCGGCGCCATTCCTCAGCACGCAAGGCGGGGGGTCAAGAGGCGCGCGGCGCGGCGGGCCGGCGCAGGGGGCGCGCAGATTCGACCTTCCCTCCGACGGACCCTTGGACTATACGCGCGCTTTGCCGCGGCGACCGCACCCCTGGAGGCGCGCCGCACCAACCTTGAAGGAGCCGACCATGGGCGAAACGACCACGCTCGAGGCCACGGCGCGCGAGGGGACGGGCAAGGGGGCCGCCCGGACTGCGCGACGCAATGGACTCGTTCCCGGCGTGATCTACGGCGGCGGCGAAGCCCCGCAGGCGATCAACGTCAAGTTCAACGAGCTGCTGAAGCTGCTCAAGAAGGGCAAGTTCCTGTCCAGCCTCCACAACGTCGTGGTGGACGGCAAGGGCAACCGCGTCATCTGCCGCGCCGTGCAGCGCGACGTGGTGAAGGACATGCCGACGCATGTCGACTTCCAGCGCCTCAGCGAGCGCTCGCGGATCAAGCTTTTCATCCCCGTCGAGTTCCAGAACCAGGGGACCTGCCCCGGCCTCAAGCGCGGCGGCACGCTCAACGTGGTGCGTCACGAGGTCGAGCTGAACGTCACGGCCGGTTCGATCCCCGACCGCATCGAGGTCGATCTCGGCGCCGCGCAGCTCAACGACGTCATCAAGATCTCCTCGGTGACGCTGCCGGCCGGCGTGACCCCGACGATCTCGGACCGCGACTTCGTCATCTGCTCGATCGCGACGCCGTCCGGCTTCGTCGACGCGGGCGAGGAAGAGGGCGGGGACGAGGAGGCGGCGGAGGCTTGAGCCCCGCCGCGCCCTTCGGCCCCAGGGACTCGGGCCCGAAAGACGCGCGCCGCCCCTCGCAGGGCGGCGCAGCCGTTTCAGGGGGCGAAAGGATCGGGCCGATGCGTCTGTTCGTCGGGCTTGGCAACCCGGGCCCCCGCTACGCCGACACGCGCCACAACATCGGCTGGATGGCGCTGGACGCCATCGCCGACGCCCACGGCTTCTCGCCCTTCCGCGCGAAGTTCCAGGGCCGGCTCGCCGAGGGCGTGCTGGGCGGCGAGAAGGTCATGCTGCTGAAGCCCGAGACCTTCATGAACCTCTCCGGCCAGTCGGTCGGCGAGGCGGCGCGCTTCCACAAGCTCGCGCCGGCGGAGATCGTGGTGTTCCACGACGAGCTCGACCTGGCGCCTGGCAAGCTGCGGGTGAAGCAGGGCGGCGGCCACGCCGGCCATAATGGGCTGCGCTCGCTGCACCAGCATGTCGGGCCGGACTATGCGCGGGTGCGCATGGGCATCGGCCATCCCGGCGACAAGAACCGCGTCGCCGACTACGTGCTGCATTCCTTCCACAAGGCCGACCAGCAGTGGCTCGACGACATGCTCCGCGGCGTGTGCGACGGCGCCGCGAAGCTGGCCGCCGGCGACGCGGCGGGCTTCCAGAACGCCGTGGCGCTGCGCATGGCGCCGCCGAAACCGCCCAAGCAGTCGAAGCAATCGAAGCCGGAGGCGAGCCCGAACGACGCCGCCGCGCCCGCCAGTCCGCAGGCGCCGGGCGGGCCGCAGGCTCCGGACAGTTCGCATGCGCAGGGCGCGGCGTCGCCCTTCGACGCGCTCAAGGGGCTCCTGCGCCGCTGAGCGCTCGGGGTTGCCGGCCGCCGCGCGAGCGCAGAAGCTCCCGCCCGAACACAACCGGGGAGGGGGAGCGGGCATGGGCGTTTCGGGCAAGGTGGCGCTGGTGACGGGCGCAAGTCAGGGGATCGGGCGCGCGACGGCGGACGCCTTCGCGAAGGCCGGCGCGCGCGTGGTCTACGCCGCGCGCCGCGCCGACGCCGTGGCGCAGGCGGCCGAGGCCGCGGCGGCGGGCGGGGCGGAAACGCTCGGCGTCGCCTGCGACGTGACCGACCCCGCGGCGGTCGACGCGCTCTTCGCCGCCGTCGCCGACCGCTTCGGCCGACTCGACGTCGTCTTCAACAACGCCGGCGCGGCGATGCCCGCCACCGAGACCGGCGACGTGAGCTGGGAGGACTGGCGCCGCCTCGTCTCGGTCAACCTCGACGGCGCATTCCTGATCGCGCGCGGGGCGTTCCGCATGATGCGCGCGCAGGCGCCGAAGGGCGGACGCATCGTCAACAACGGCTCGATCTCCGCCCACGCGCCGCGCATCGGATCGATCGCCTACACCGCCTCCAAACACGCGATCACCGGCCTCACCAAGACCATCTCGCTCGACGGCCGCGCACACGACATCGCCTGCGGCCAGATCGACATCGGCAACGCGGCCTCCGACATGACCGCGGCGATGACGAAGGGCGTGCCGCAGGCGGACGGCTCGCTGAAGGTCGAGCCGGTGATCGACGTCGGCCATATCGCCGACGCGGTGCTCCACATGGCGTCCCTGCCGCTGGAGGCGAACGTGCAGTTCATGACGGTGATGGCGACGAAGATGCCGTTCGTCGGCCGCGGCTGATCAGAACCCCGCGCCTGCGGCTTGTCGTTTGTTGCAAAGGCGAGCATCTGCGCGCACCATTCCTTTCAAGAGAATGGCCCGCCGGGGCCGCACGCAGGGAAGGAATGCGACATGACGGTGACGGCGATCCTGCAGCAGAAGGGCTCTCGCGACGTCTCCACCATCCGGCCCGACGCGTTGCTGGCCGAATGCGTCCGCGAACTGGCCGCGCGCAAGATCGGCGCGCTGGTCGTCTCGGGCGACGGCCTGCGCGTCGAGGGAATCATCTCGGAGCGTGACGTCGTGCGCGTGCTGGCCGAGCATGGCGCGGCCTGCCTGCAGCGGCCGGTCTCCAGCGTCATGACCAAGGGCGTGGAGTTCGCCGCGGACGGCGACCGCGCGCTCGACGTGCTGCAACGCATGACGAAGGGGCGCTTCCGCCACATGCCGGTGGTGCGCGACGGCCAGCTCACCGCCGTCATCTCCATCGGCGACGTAGTGAAGTACCGCATGAGCGAGATCGAGATGGAGCGCGCGGCGCTGGAGGACATGGTGAAGGGCTTCTGAGCCGCGCCATGATCACGCCCGCCTACGTGGCGACGATGGCGCGCTACAACCGCTGGCGCAACGCAGCGACGCTGGCGGAGGCCGAGGGCGTGGGAGAGGCCGCGCGTCGGCTCGACCGGGGCGCCTTCTTCGGCTCGATCCACGGCACGCTCTCGCATCTGCTCTGGGCCGACGCGATGTGGATGAGCCGGTTCGACGGCGCTCCCGCGCCCGGTTGCGCCATCGAGGCCTCCGCCGCCTTCGCGCCGGACTGGACGGCGCTGAAGCGCGACCGCGAGGCGCTGGACGACCGCATCGCCGATTGGGCGGGGCGGGTGGAGCAGGCGTGGCTCGACGCCCCGCTGCGCTGGTGGTCGGGCGCTGCGGGGCGGGAGATGGAGCGCCCGGCCGCGCTCTGCGTCGCGCATCTTTTCAATCACCAGACCCACCACCGCGGGCAGGCGCACGCCATGCTGACCGCCGCCGGCGCCCGCACCGCGCCGACCGACCTGCCTTTCCTGCCGGAGCCCGTCTGAACCGCGCGATGCGCCGCACTTGACCGGGCCGGCGCAAGAATGTTGCCTGCGACGCTCATGAAGCCGCGAGGAGGGGCGCGTGCGCATCGGACTTTATCCCGGGACCTTCGATCCCGTGACGCTCGGCCATTCCGACATCATCCGCCGCGCGGCCAAGCTGGTCGACCGGCTGGTGATCGGGGTGGCGATCAACCGCGACAAGGGGCCGCTCTTCAAGCTGGAGGAGCGGGTGGAGATGCTTGAGGAGGAGCTCGCCCCGGTGCGCGACGACGGCGCCGACATCGAGGTGCGGCCCTTCGAGAACCTGCTGATGCATTTCGCCGAGGACGTCGGGGCCGGCGTGATCTTCCGCGGGCTGCGCGCCGTGTCCGACTTCGAGTACGAGTTCCAGATGGTCGGCATGAACCGCGCCCTGAACCACGAGATCGAGACCGTGTTCCTCATGGCGGAGGCCAATCATCAGGCCATCGCGTCGAAGCTGGTGAAGGAGATCGCGCGGCTCGGCGGCGACGTCTCCGCCTTCGTGACGCCGTCGGTGAGGACGCGGCTCACCGACAAGTTCGGCATGGTGGGTTGACCCCGCGCCGCGCCCGGCCCATCGGAGGGCCCCGTTCACCCGGCCCGCTCACGGGCCGGCGTTCGCAGGAGAGCCGCACATGATGGACCGTCGCACCTTCGCCGCCGGCGCGCTTGTCGCCGCGGCCTTCGCCATTGCCGCACAGGAGGCCGCAGCCTTGGACGTCAAGGATCCAGAGAACACCCTCGTCATGACCCTCAAGAGCGGCGACGTGATCATCGAGCTGATGCCCGACG
Source organism: uncultured Rhodobacterales bacterium (assembly GCA_964352995.1). Taxonomy (GTDB): domain Bacteria; phylum Pseudomonadota; class Alphaproteobacteria; order Rhodobacterales; family Rhodobacteraceae; genus Rubrimonas. The sequence goes on along the minus strand of CAYGUQ010000004.1, from coordinate 9,618 downwards.
TCGCCCCCCAGCATGTCGAGCGCGTCAAGACGCTCGCCCGCGAGGGCGCCTATGACGGCGTGGCCTTCCACCGCGTCATTCCCGGCTTCATGGCGCAGACCGGCGACGTCGAGCACGGCAACACGACGAAGGGCTTCAACGCCGGCCGCGCGGGCACCGGCGGGTCGAACTACCCCGACCTCAAGGCGGAGTTCTCGCAGACGCCCTTCGAGCGCGGCACCCTCGGCATGGCGCGCAGCCAGTCGCCCAACAGCGCCAACAGCCAGTTCTTCATCTGCTTCGAGGAATCGAGCTGGCTGAACGGCCAGTACACGGTGTTCGGCAAGGTCGTCGACGGCATGGAGCATGTCGACAACATCAAGATGGGCTCGCGCGCCAACAACGGCGCCATCGACGGCGATCCCGACGCGATCGTGTCGCTCAAGGTCGCCGCGGACATGTGAGCCGCGGCTGGCGGGCGGGGGCCTCGCGGCGCCCGCTCACCAGTCCGGGCCGACGCCCTTGAAGCGCTCGGCCAGGAAGTCGACGAAGACCCGCAGCTTCGGCTGCGGGAAACGCCCGGCGGGGTAGACCGCCCAGACGCCCAGAGGCGCCGGCCGCGCCTGGGGCAGCATCTCGACGAGCCGGCCGTCGCGCAGGAACGGCGCGGCGATGAAGGCGGGCGAGAACGCGACGCCGAGGCCCGCCGCCGCGGCCAGAGCCAGCGCGTCGCCGTTGTTGACCGTCAGCCGGCCCTGGGCGCGCACCTGCCGCTCCTCGCCCGACGGGCCGCGCAGCCGCCATGCGCCGCCGGAGGCGAGGTTGGCGTAATGCAGCAGATCGTGGTCGCCGAGCTCCTCGGGCGTCGTCGGCGCGCCGCGTCGGGCGACGTAGTCCGGCGACGCGACCAGCACGACATGCGTCTCCGCCAGCTTGCGCGCCATGAGCGAGCTGTCGGGCAGCGCGCCGATTCGCACCGCCATGTCGAAGCCTTCCGCGACGATCTCGACGAAACGGTCGTCCAGCGTCACCCGCGCGGCGACGTTGGGATAGGCGCAGAGAAAATCCGCGACCGCCGGCGCCAGATGCGCGAGCCCGAAACTCACCGGCGCCGAGACGCGCAGCTCCCCCTTCGGCGCGCCCTGCATCGAGGCCGCCATCGCGTCCGCCTCGCCCGCGTCCATCAGCACGCGCACGGCGCGGTCGTAGTAGGCCAGCCCGATGTCGGTGGGGCTCACGCGGCGCGTGGTGCGGTTGAGCAGGCGCGCGCCGAGCCGCGCCTCCAGCGCCGATACATGCTTGGATATCGCGGACTTGGAGACGCCCATCTTGCGCGCCGCGTCTGTGAACCCGCCGAGGTCCACGACCCTGACGAAGGCCTCCATCTCCGTAAGCCGGTCCATCGCATCCCCTCGCGACGCGCCGGCGCAGGGACCGGAACGCGAAGAGTTAACGGGCGCGGGCGGGGCTGGGCAAGACGGGCCGGCCCCGGATGCGCGGGGCGCGCGCCCAGCCAGGGCGCGCGGCGCCTAACGAACAGGCGTTGCGTCGCATGAGAACGAAAAAACGCCGCGAACCGGTTGTGGCTTCGGGTTCGGACATGCTTAGCTTGGGCCAGCGCCGCTAGAGCGCACAGGAAGACAGGGTGAGCTGATGGGTGATGGCGCCGGCGAGAAGCCGTTCGTGGTTTTCGATCGCGTTCAGAAAAGCTACGACGGCGAGACTCTGGTCGTGAAGGACCTGAATCTCGGCATCGGCAAGGGTGAATTCCTGACCATGCTTGGGCCGTCGGGATCGGGCAAGACGACCTGCCTGATGATGCTCGCAGGCTTCGAGACCGCCACCCACGGCGAGATCCGCCTCGGCGAGAAGCCGATCAACAACATCCCTCCCCATCGTCGCGGGATCGGGATGGTCTTCCAGAACTACGCGCTGTTCCCGCACATGACCGTGGCGGAGAACCTCGCCTTCCCCCTGCAGGTGCGCAAGACGCCGAAGGCCGAGACCGAGGCCAAGGTGAAGCGCGCGCTAGACATGGTGCAGATGGGCGCCTTCGGCGGCCGCCGCCCCGCGCAGCTCTCGGGCGGCCAGCAGCAGCGCATCGCGGTGGCGCGCGCGCTGGTGTTCGACCCCGAGCTGGTGCTGATGGACGAGCCGCTCGGCGCGCTCGACAAGCAGCTGCGCGAGCAGATGCAGTACGAGATCAAGCACATCCACGACAGCCTCGGCGTCACCGTCGTCTACGTGACGCATGACCAGTCCGAGGCGCTGACCATGAGCGACCGCGTGGCGGTGTTCAACGACGGCGTCATCCAGCAGCTCTCGCCGCCGGCGGACCTCTACGAACGCCCGATGACGAGCTTCGTCGCGCAGTTCATCGGCGAGAACAACAAGCTCTCCGGCCGCGTGAAGGCGATCGAGAACGGCGAGGCGCTGGTCGAGATCGACGGCGGCGGCTTCAGCCGGGCGCTGGCCGTCAGTTGCGGCGAGGCCGGCTCGCGCACGCAGCTCTCGATCCGCCCCGAGCGCGTGACCGTCGGCGAGAGCAACCTGCCCAACCGCGCCGAAGGCAAGGTGCAGGAGCTGATCTATCTGGGCGACCACATCCGCTGCCGGATGAGCGTGCTCGGATACGACGACTTCATCGTGAAGGTGCCCAACACCGCGGGGCACGCCCATCTCGCCGCGGGCGAGACGGCGACCGTCGCCTGGCACACAGAAGATTGCCGCGCGCTCGACGCCGCCTGAAGACGGCGCGCGCGGCGCATCCGCCCCGCCTGACGCGGGGCTGCACTACACCAACCGGGAGACTACCCATGCGTAAGACGCTTCTAGCCGGAACGGCGCTGGTCGCTGTGGCGACGGCGCCCAGCTTCGCCCAGAACATGGAGGGCACGCTGACGATCGTGTCCTGGGGCGGCGCCTACTCGAATTCGCAGCAGAAGGCCTATCACGAGCCTTACATGGCGTTGAACCCGGGCGTCACGATCGTCAACGACGAGAGTTCCGCCGAGGCCGTCGCCAAGCTGCGCGCCATGGCCGAGGCCGGCAACGTGACGTGGGACGTGGTGGACGTCGTCGCGGCGGACAGCATCCGCCTCTGCGACGAAGGCCTCGCCATGGAGATCGACCACGACGAGTGGCTCGCCCCGGCGCCCGACGGCACGCCGGCGACCGAGGATTTCGGCGAACTGCTGGTCGACGACTGCTTCATTCCGCAGATCGTCTACTCGACCACCTTCGGCTACCGCACCGACGTCGAGGCCTGGGGCGGCGCGACGCCCGACGACCTCTGCGACGTGTTCGATCTGGAGGCGTTCCCCGGCACCCGCAGCCTTGAGCGCCGGCCGATCAACAACCTCGAATGGGCGCTGATCTGCGACGGCGTGGCCATCGACGAGGTCTACGACGTGCTCGAGACCGACGAGGGCCAGGCGCGCGCCTTCGCCAAGCTCGACACCATCAAGGACAGCGTGATCTGGTGGACCGCCGGCGCCGAGACGCCCCAGCGGCTGGCCGACGGCGAGGCCGTGATCGGCTCGACCTACAACGGCCGCCTCTTCGCGCTGATCGAGGAGCAGAAGCAGCCGGTCGCGATGCTGTGGGACTGGCAGAACTTCGATCTCGACGGCTGGATCATCCCCGCCGGCCTGCCCGAAGAGAAGCTTGCGCTCGTGAAGGACTACATCCGCTTCGCGACCGACACCCAGCGGCTCGCCGACCAGGCGAAGTACATCTCCTACGGCCCGGCCCGCAAATCCTCCGCGCCGCTGGTCGGCCAGCACGCCGATCTCGGCATCGACATGGCGCCGCACATGCCGACCGACCCCAAGAACGCGGTCAACACCTTCCTCTTCAACTACGAGTGGTGGGCGGACAATCGCGACGATCTCGACGCGAAGTTCCAGGCCTGGCTGACGCGCTGAGCCATTCTTGGCGCGGGCGGTTCGCCGCCCGCGCCGCTTTCCGCCCTGACGCAGACCTCGGGAGGCGCTCATGGCCAAGGGTTACTGGGTCGTCAGCATAGACGTGACCGACCCCGACCGTTTCGCCCGCTACGTCGAGGCGGTGACGCCTTTTCTCATGGAGCAGGGCGCGACCTACCAGGTGCGCGCCGGCCGTCATGAGGTCGTCGAGGGCGCGCGCCGCGGGGTCAACGTGGTCGTGGAGTTTCCCGACTATGCGAGCGCTTTGGCGTGCTACCGTTCGCCCGGCTACCAGCAGATCGCGCTCGACCGCCTCGCCTCCTCGACCGGCGACTTCCTGATCGTCGAGGGCGTGGCATGAAGCAGAACCGTCGGAGGAAAGCCCGATGACCGACGCCACCCTCGGCGGCCCGAGCCGCGCGCCGTCGCGCGAGGAGCAGGCCGCCATGGCCAAGAAGAGCGACGGCGGCGTGATGCTGGCGGCCGACGGCACGCCGCTCAAGCTCAGCCTCGCGCGCTCGCTGCGCCGCAAGCGGTTCAGGGCCTTCCTGCTGGTGCTGCCGCTGCTCGCCTTCGTGGTGCTGACCTTCATCGCGCCGATCCTCGACATGCTGTTCCGCTCGGTCGAGAACCAGATCATCCCCGACAACATGCCCCGCACCGTCGCGGCGCTCGAGAGCTGGGACCCCACGCAGAGCGACCTGCCGCCGGACGCCGCCTTCGAGGCGCTGGTGAAGGACATGGTCGAGATGGAGGCGGCCAAGAACCACACGCGCGTGGGCTCGCGGCTGAACTACGAGACCTCCGGCATGTCGGGCCTGTTCCGCAAGACCGGGCGCCGCGCCGACGACATCGAGGGCGACTACAGGGCCGCGCTGATCGACATCGACAAGGACTGGGGCGAGACCGAGACCTGGGCGACCCTCAAGAACTTCTCGGGCGAGTACACCATCGGCTATTTCCTCGCCTCCCTCGATCTCGGCTACAACGAGGCCGGCGAGATCGAGCGCGTCGGCGAACTCGACCGCATCTACCTGTTCCTGTTCGAGCGGACGCTGTGGCTGTCGCTGGCGATCACCGGCACGACGCTGCTGCTCGGCTACCCCATCGCCTATCTGCTGGCGAACCTGCCGATGCGCACGTCCAACCTGCTGCTGATCCTCGTGCTGCTGCCGTTCTGGACGTCGCTGCTGGTGCGCACCTCGGCGTGGATCGTGATCCTGCAGCAGCAGGGGGTGCTGAACGACACCCTCGTATGGCTGGGCTTCGTGGACGACCAGAACCGGCTGGATCTGATCTTCAACCAGACCGGCACCATCATCGCGATGACGCACATCCTGCTGCCGTTCATGATCCTGCCGCTCTATTCGGTGATGAAGACCGTTCCGCCAAGTTATGTCCGCGCGGCGAAGTCGCTCGGCGCGTCGAACTGGACGGCATTCTGGCGGGTCTACTTCCCGCAGTCGATCCCCGGCATCGGGGCGGGGGCGATTCTCGTCTTCATCCTGTCGATCGGCTACTACATCACGCCGGAACTGGTCGGCGGCACTTCGGGCGTCTTCATCTCGAACCGGATCGCCTACCACATCTCCAGTTCGCTGAACTGGGGGCTGGCGGCCGCGCTCGCGGTCATCCTGCTGATCGCGGTGATGGGGCTCTACTGGCTCTACGACCGCATCGTCGGCATCGACAACGTGAAACTGGGGTAGATCATGGCCGCGCTCCCTCCCTACGCCGGGTTCGGCGAAAGGCTCTGGTGGTATTCGTTCCGCGGGATCTGCGGGCTGATCTTCCTGTTCCTGATCCTGCCGATCATCATCATCATCCCGCTGAGCTTCAACGCCGAGAGCTACTTCACCTTCACCGAGGGGATGCTGGCCTTCGACGCCGACGCCTACTCGCTGCGCCACTACGAGACGTTCCTCACCGACGAGCGCTGGACGCGCGCGGTGCAGAACTCGCTGATCATCGCGCCGGCGGCGACGCTGCTCTCGACGGCGCTCGGCACGCTGGCGGCGATCGGGCTGAGCCAGGGCACCATGCCCTACAAGGGCGCGATCATGGCGGTGCTGATCTCGCCGATGATCGTGCCGCTGATCATCTCGGCGGCCGGCATGTACTTCTTCTACAGCCGCATCGGCCTGCAGGGGACCTACGCCGGCGTCATCCTCGCCCATGCGGTGCTCGGCACGCCGTTCGTGATCATCACGGTCACCGCGACGCTCGTGGGCTTCGACAAGAGCCTCACGCGGGCCGCGGCCAATCTCGGGGCGGGGCCTGTCACGACCTTCTTCAAGGTGCAGATGCCGCTCATCCTGCCCGGCGTGATCTCCGGCGGCCTCTTCGCCTTCATCACCTCCTTCGACGAGGTGGTGGTGGTGCTGTTCGTCGGCGCCCAGCAGCAGAAGACGCTGCCCTGGCAGATGTTCACCGGCTTGCGCGAGCAGATTTCGCCCGCCATTCTCGCCGCGGCCACCATCCTGGTGACGTTCTCGATCATCCTGCTGGCGACGGTGGAGATTCTGCGGCGGCGCTCCGAACGCCTGCGCGGCATGTCTCCGGGCTGACGCCCGACCCGGAGACTGCCGATGCCCGACCGCGTGTTCGCGCTCAACGGCCCGAACCTCAACCTGCTGGGCCAGCGCCAGCCCGAGATCTACGGCGCCGCGACGCTGGCCGACGTGGAGCGCGACTGTGCGGCGCTCTGCGCCGAACTCGGCCTCGCGCTCGACTTCCGCCAGAGCAACCACGAGGGCGTGCTGGTGGACTGGGTGCAGGAGGCGCGCGGCGCCGCGCGGGCGATCGTGATCAACCCCGGCGCCTACACCCACACCTCCGTCGCGCTGCTCGACGCGCTGAACGCCTTCGACGGGCCGGTGATCGAGGTGCACATCTCCAACGTCCACAAGCGCGAGGAATTCCGCCGCCATTCCTACGTCTCGCTGCGCGCCGACGGCGTGATCGCAGGCTGCGGGACGGACGGCTACCTGCTGGCGCTGCGCCGGGTCGCGAGCCTGCTCGCCAGGCGCTGATCGCCGCGCCCTTGAGGCGCCCCGCGCGATGGGACAGTCTCCGCCGACCAATTCGGGGAGACGGAAGATGGCGCAGGACATGGCCGCGTTTCGCGACGGGCCGCTCACGGGGCTGAAGGTGCTCGACATGAGCCGCGTGCTGGCCGGCCCCTCCTGCGGCCAGCATCTCGGGGATCTCGGCGCGGACGTGGTCAAGATCGAGCGGCCGGGGCAGGGCGACGACACCCGCGCCTGGGGCCCGCCCTTCGTGAAGGACGAGGCGGGCCGCGACACGCGCGAGAGCGCCTACTACCTCTGCGCCAACCGCAACAAGCGCTCAGCGGCGGTGAACCTCGCCAGCGAGGCGGGCCTCGCCGTCATCCGCCGCCTGGCCGCCGGCGCCGACATCCTGCTGGAGAACTTCAAGGTGGGCGATCTCGCCCGGCGCGGGCTCGGCTACGCGGCGCTCTCGGCGGAGAACCCCGGCCTGATCTACTGCTCCATCACCGGCTTCGGGCAGGACGGGCCGGCGGCGCACCGGCCGGGCTACGACTTCATGATCCAGGGGCTCGGCGGGATCATGTCCGTCACCGGGGAGGCGTCGCGCGAGCCGATGAAGGTGGGCGTCGGCATCGCCGACGTCATGACCGGCATGTACGCCTGCACCGCCGTCCTCGCCGCGCTGAACGCCCGCCAGACCACCGGGCGCGGGCAGCACATCGACGTGGCGCTCTTCGACAGCCAGCTCGCATGGCTCATTAACCAGGGCACGGCCTATCTGACGAGCGGCGAGACGCCGGTGCGGCGCGGCAACGCGCATCCGACCATCGTGCCCTACGAGACCTTCGAGGCCTCTGACGGCTGGTTCATCATCGCCTGCGGCAACGACGGCCAGTTCGCCCGGCTCTGCGCCGCTCTGGGTGCGCCGGAAATGGCGCAGGAGCCCGCCTACGCGTCCAACCGCGGCCGCGTCGAGGCGCGCGCGCGGCTGGTCCCCGCGCTCAACGCGCTGACGCGGGGCCAGCCCAGGGCGCACTGGCTCTCGGCGCTGGAGGCGGCCGGCGTGCCCTGCGGCCCGGTCAACGACATCGCGCAGGCCTTCGCCGAGCCGCAGGCCGTCCATCGCGGCGCGCGGCTCAGCCAGCCGCACCCCGTCGCGGCGGGCGGCGCGGTCGAGACCATCGCCAACCCGGTCCGCCTCAGCGAGACGCCGGTGACCTACCGCCACGCGCCGCCGACGCTGGGCCAGCATACCGCGGAGGTGCTCGCCGAGGCCGGCTATTCGGCGGCGGAGATCGCGGCGCTTGAGGCCGATGGGGCGGTGGCCTGCGGCTGACGCGCGCCCGCCCGCTTCAGGCGCCCTCGACCGGCTCGAAGCCCTCGAACTCCGGCGGGCCGAGATAGAGCGGCTTGACGCCGCCGAGATCGCCGTGGGAGGCGCGGAACGAGGGCGACTTCATCCAGCCCATGAACGCCGCCTTGCTCTCCCAAACGCTGTGCGAGCAGTAAAGCACGTGGTCGTCGCGCTCCGGCCCCTTCAGGAGCTGGAACGAGACGAAGCCCGCCGTCTCCGAAAGCCGGCTGTCGCGGCGGCGCCAGACCGTCTCGAAAGCCTCCTCAGAGCCCTTGGCCACCTTGAATCGGTTCATCGCGACATACATCGGGCGGCCTCAGCGCGGTGCGGGACGGTGGAGCGGCGCTGCGGCGCGCGCGCCGTTCAGGGGTCGCAACAGGCGGTCGCGCGGCGAATACATCGGATCTGCTCCCAGGCGCATGGCGTATGCGACGAAGGCGCCGCGCGCCCGTCGACCGCGGCGAGTCTAGCATGTCGGTCGTGCTTCTGGACCTCCGCGACAGGGCTGTTATGTCACAGGGGGCGGCTTGGTCCAGGCCTCGCGACGGGGAGCTCGATGAACCAGTTCAGCCTCGATCTTCCGGGCGTGGGCGGCGACGACGCCGCGACCGCCGACCAGCGGCGCTGGCCGCCGACGCGCGCCGAGGGGCTCGCGCGGCTGGAGGCGTTCCGCGGCCGCATGGGGCGCCACTACGCCGGGAACCGCAATTTCGACTGGGGGCCGGAGCGCCGCGACAACGTCTCGCTCGTCTCGCCCTACCTGCGCCGCCGCCTCGTGACGGAGGAGGAGGCCGTGCGCATCGCGGTCGACACGCACAGGGGCGGCGCCGACAAGTTCGTGCAGGAGGTGTTCTGGCGCAGCTACTGGAAGGGCTGGCTGGAGATGCGGCCCTCCGTGTGGCGCGCCTATGTCGCCGGGCGCGACGCCGACCGGAAAGCGCTGAAGGACAACCCCGACCTCGCGGCGCGGCTCGCGGCGGCCGAGGCGGGCGAGACCGGGCTGGAATGCTTCGACGCCTGGGCGCGCGAACTGGTCGACACCGGCTGGCTCCACAACCACGCCCGAATGTGGTTCGCTTCGATCTGGGTCTTCACGCTGAAGCTGCCGTGGCGGCTGGGCGCGGACTTCTTCCTGCGCAACCTGCTCGACGGGGACCCCGCGTCCAACACGCTCGGCTGGCGCTGGGTCGCCGGACTGCACACCCGCGGCAAGGTCTATTCGGCGGAGGCCTGGAACATCGCGAAGTTCACCTCCGGCCGGTTCCAGCCGGACCCGGCCGACCTCGCCGCCGACCCCGAGCCCCTGCACGAGGAGCCGACGGCCCCCGGCGCGCCCCTCGCGCCGTCG
>CAYGUQ010000003.1:25012-35344 GCA_964352995.1 uncultured Rhodobacterales bacterium | reverse complement strand
CGCGCCCTCGACGTTCCTGAGCCTCTCCGGCGGGATCTCCAGCGACCAGCTCGCGCGCCTCGGCCTCGACCTCGCCCCGCATGCGAGCGGGCGCGCCCTCGGCTCGGCTGCGCTGGAGCGGTTCCCCGGCGGCGCAACCGCCTTCGACGCCCGGCTCGACCTCGCCGGCATGGCGCTCGACGGCGCGCCGCTCGACTGGCGCAAGGCGCAGGGCGAGCGCGCGTCGCTGCAGCTTTCCGGCCGGATCGGCGGCGACGGCGGCGACGTCTCGCTCTCGACCATCGCGCTCGACGCGCCGGAGCTCTCGCTGCGCGGACGGGCGCGGCTCGGCGGCGACGGCGCGCTGCGGTCGCTGGAGCTCTCCCGCATGCGGCTCGACGACAGGCTCGACGCGACGCTGTCGCTCGCCCGGGGCGCCGACGGCTTCAAGGCGACCGTCGGCGGCCGGCTGATCGACATCGCGGCGCTCGGCGGCGAGGGGAGCGGGAACGCGGGCGACGGCGACGCCTCCGGCCCGCCGGTGACGGCGGAGCTGGCGGTGGATCGGCTGCAGATCACCGGGCCGCTGGCGCTGACGGACGCGCGCGGCGACTACCGGCGCGCGGACGGCGCCGCGACGGCCTCCATCTCGGGCCGCGTCGGCGCCGCAACGGTGACGGCGCAGGGTCGGCAGGGACCCGGCGGCGAGACGGTGCGGTTGGAGGCCGACGACGCGGGCGAGCTGCTCCGCGCGGCGGAGCTCTTCGGCGACGGCGTCGGCGGCCGGCTCTCCGCCGACGCCCGCGTGGAGCGCGGCGAGCTTCTGCGCCTGTCCGGCGAGGCGAGCATCACCGGCATGGCGATCTCCGACGACCCCGCGCTGGAGGAGATGCTGGCGCGGGCGGACCTCGACGCCGCGCGACGCGGCGGCCTGCGCTTCGACCTGATCCGCGCGCCCTTCGTGCTCGAGGGCGACCGGGTGACGCTGGGCGAGACGGTCGCCTACGGGCCCGACATCGGCGTGACGGTCGAGGGCACCTACGACATCGCCGAGGACGACCTCGACCTCGACGGCGTGTTCAGCCCGGCCTTCGCGCTGAACGGCGCGCTCAGCCGCGTCCCGCTGCTCGGCGATCTGCTGACGGGCGGCGAAGGGCGCGGTCTGATCGCCTTCAACTTCTCGCTAAGCGGCGACGCGGCCGACCCGGAGGTCAGCGTCAATCCGCTCTCGGTGCTGACGCCGGGCGTGCTGCGCCGCATCCTGGCCTTCGAGGGTGAGGCGGGCGTGGCGGACTGAGCGCGCGCGGCCGTCACTCCGCCCGGACGAGCGCGTGGCGCTTCTTGCCGGCGGACAGCTTCACCGGGCCTTCGCGCAGCCGCTCCCCGGTGACGACGGCGGCGACGTCGGCCACAGGCTCGTCGTCGACGCGCGCGCCGCCCTCGGCGATCAGCCGCTTGGCCTCCTTCATCGAGCCGGCGAGGCCCGCGCGCACCAGAAGCTGCGTGACGGGAGCGTCCTCGGCCGGCGCGGTGACGGTGGGCAGGTCGGCGCCGGCGCCGCCCTGCTCGAAGGTCTCGCGCGCCGTCGCCTCGGCGGCGGCGGCGGCCTCGGCGCCATGGGCCAGCGTCGTGACGGCGTTCGCAAGCGTCTTCTTGGCGTCGTTGATCTCGGCGCCGCCGAGCCGGGCGAGACGGGCGATCTCGTCCAGCGGCAGCTCTGTGTAGAGCTTGAGGAAGCGCCCGACGTCGGCGTCGGCGGTGTTGCGCCAGAACTGCCAGAACTCGTAGGGCGACAGCATCTCGGCGTTGAGCCAGACCGCGCCCTGCGCCGTCTTGCCCATCTTCTTGCCGTCGGCCGTGGTGAGCAGCGGCGAGGTGAGGCCGTAGACCTCGGCGCGGGCGACGCGGCGCGTCAGGTCCACCCCGTTGACGATGTTGCCCCACTGGTCGGAGCCGCCCATCTGCAGCACGCAGTCGAGGCGGCGGTGCAGTTCGAGAAAGTCGTAGGCCTGCAGCAGCATGTAGTTGAATTCGAGGAAGCTGAGGTTCTGCTCCCGATCGAGCCGCAGCTTCACGCTGTCGAAGCTGAGCATGCGGTTGACGCTGAAGTGCCGGCCGTAGTCGCGCAGGAACTCGATGTACTTCAGCCCGCTCAGCCATTCGTCGTTGTCGGGCATCGCGGCGTCGGACGGGCCGTCGCCGAACGCGATGTAGCGGTCGAAGACCTGCCGGATGCCGGCCATGTTGGCGGCGATCTGGGCGTCGTCGAGCAGCGGGCGGGCGTCGTCCTTGAAGGACGGGTCGCCGATGCGGGTGGTGCCGCCGCCCATCAGGCAGATCGGCTTGCCGCCGGTCTTCTGGAGCCAGCGCAGCATCATGATCTGGATCAGGGAGCCGACATGCAGCGACGTCGCGGTCGCATCGAATCCGATGTAGCCCGGCGCGCCGCCCTGGAGCAGCCGCGCGTCCAGCCCCTCGTAGTCGGTGCAGTCCTGAATGAAGCCGCGCTCCTCAAGGATGCGCAGGAAGTCCGATCGCGGCTGGTAGGTCATCTTGATGGCCCCGGAGGCTGGCGGTTCGCCCCGGCTATAGCGGCCCGCGCGCCGCGGGAAAAGCGGCGCGCGGGCAGGTCACGCGGGCTGGGCGCGCGGACCGGCGCATCGGATCAGACTTCGGCGGTCTCGCGCAGCCGCATCTTCACGTAGCCCTCCACGGTGGAGACCATCTCGTCCATGCCCTCGTCGAAGAAGTGGTTCGCCCCGGGCACGACATGGTGCGTGATGGTGATGCCCTTCTGCGTCCGCAGCTTTGCGGCGAGCTTCTCGATGTCGCCCATGGGCGCGATGCGGTCGGCGTCGCCGTTGATGATGAGGCCGGAGGACGGGCACGGCGCGAGAAACGTGAAGTCGTACATGTTCGCCGGCGGCGCGACGGAGACGAATCCCGCGATCTCCGGCCGGCGCATCAGCAGCTGCATGCCGATCCATGCGCCGAAAGAGAACCCGGCGACGTAGCAGCCGCGCGCGTTCGGGCAGAGATGCTGGAGGTAGTCGAGCGCCGACGCGGCGTCGGAGAGTTCCCCGATGCCCTGGTCGAACTCGCCCTGACTGCGCCCGACGCCGCGGAAATTGAACCGCAGCACGGAAAAGCCCAGCCGGTGAAAGGCGTAGTGGAGGTTGTAGACGACCTTGTTGTTCATCGTCCCGCCGAACTGCGGATGCGGGTGCAGGACGATGGCGATGGGCGCATCGCGCGAGGGAGACGGGTGGTAGCGCCCTTCGAGTCGCCCCTCGGGTCCGGGGAAGATGATCTCTGGCAACGCGCGTCTCCTCGTGACAGGCCGAAGCTTGACCCAAACGGTCAGTTATCCTAGAACTATTCTAAATCCACTGCGCCACGCGTCACAGCGTGTGTGCGAGGTAGGCGGCGACGGAGCCGGCGTCAACGGGCCGGTTGGTCCGCGCCAGCGCGTCGCGGCGTTCGCTGCGGGACTGGAGGTCGACTTGAAGCTCAGCACCAAAGGCCGATACGCCGTCACCGCGCTCGCCGACATCGCGCTGCAGGGCGGCGGCAGGCTCGTCACGCTGTCGGAGATCTCGCAGCGCCAGGACGTCTCGCTGGCCTATCTGGAGCAACTCTTCGTGCGGCTTCGCAAGGCCGGTCTCGTGGAGAGCGTGCGCGGGCCGGGCGGCGGCTACCGCCTCGCCCGCCCCGCCAGCGAGATGCGCATCATCGACGTGATGGCGGCCGTCGACGAGACCGTCAGCGCCATCCGCTGCGAGGAAGGCGTCGAGCAGGGCTGCGGCGGATCGCGCGCCAAGTGCCTGACGCACAACCTTTGGGAGCGGCTTTCGAGCCACGTCCACGTGTTCCTCAGCCAGACCACGATCGCGGATGTCGTCGGCGACACGCTCGCTCCCTGCCCCGCCGCGCCGACGCTGTGGCCCGAGAGCATGAGGGCCGGCGCGGCGAAAGAGGCGCGCGCGTGACGCAGCGCGTCTATCTCGACTGGAACGCCGCCGCGCCGCTGAGGCCGGAGGCGCGCGCGGCGATGGTCGCGGCGATGGACGCGCTCGGCAATCCGTCGAGCGTCCACGCCGAGGGCCGCGCGGCCCGCGCGATTCTGGAGGCGGCGCGCTCGGACGTCGCCGCGCTTGCGGGATGCGCGCCCGAGGCGGTGGTCTTCACCTCCGGCGCCACGGAGGCCGCCGCGCTCGCCGCGCCCGGTCGACCGATGCGCTGCTCGGCGGTCGAGCACGACGCCGTGGCGCTGCGCTACGGCCTCGCATCGGCGCTGCCCGTGGACGGCGACGGCGTGGCGACGCTCGATTCGCTGGAGGACGGCGCGCCGCTGGCGCTGATGGCGGCGCAGAACGAGACCGGGGCGCTGCAGCCCGTGGCGGAGGCCGCGGCCCGCGCGCCCGTGTTCTGCGACGCGGCGCAGGCGCTGGGCCGGGTGGCGTTCGATTTCAACAGGCTCGGCCTCAGGGCCGCGGCGGTCTCCGCGCACAAGCTCGGCGGCCCGGCGGGCGTCGGCGCCGCGATCCTGCGCGACGGGCGCGCCGGCGAGGGCTGGCTGGCGGCGGAGACCGGCGGCGGCTTCGGGCAGGAGAAGGGCGCGCGCCCCGGCACGCAGAACCTCGTCGGCGTCGCGGGCTTCGGCGCCGCCGCGGCGGCCGCCCTGCGCGACCTCGCCGAAGGGGTGTGGGAGCGCGTCGGCGGCCTGCGCGACGCGATGGAGGCCCGGCTTGTCGAAGCGGCGCCCGACGCCATCATCGTCAGCCATGGCGCGCCGCGTCTGCCGAACACGACATGCGTGGCGACGCCGGGCTGGCGCGCGGAGACGCAGGTGATGCGGCTCGACCTCGCCGGCTTCGCCGTCAGCGCCGGCGCCGCCTGCAGCTCCGGCAAGGTCGGGCCCAGCCGCGCGCTGCGCGCGATGGGTCTGGACGAGGAGATCGCGTCGAGCGCCATCCGCATCTCGCTGGGGCCGACGACGACGCCACAGGATATTGACCGGTTCTGCGCCGCATGGGCCGGATTTCACGCAAGACGCCGCGACCGCGCGGCATGAAGGAGGCGACTATGGCCGCTCTCGACACTGTTGAGGTCAAGGAAGGCGTGGACGCCGAAACCGTCGCCGCCGTCAAGGCGATTGGCAAGTACAAGTATGGCTGGGAAAGCGACATCGAGACCGAGTTCGCGCCGAAGGGCCTGAACGAGGACATCGTGCGCCTGATCTCCGCCAAGAAGAACGAGCCGGAGTGGATGCTGGAATGGCGCCTCGGCGCGTTCAAGCGCTGGCTGACGATGGATTCGCCGGACTGGGCGATGCTCAACATCGCGCCGATCGACTACCAGGAGCAGTACTACTACGCTCAGCCCAAGAGCTTCGCGGAGAAGCCGAAGTCGCTCGACGACGTCGACCCCGAACTGCTGCGCACCTACGAGAAGCTCGGCATTCCGCTGAAGGAGCAGATGATCCTCGCGGGCGTCGAGGGCGCGGGCGAAGCGGCGGCCGAGGGCCGGAAGGTCGCCGTCGACGCCGTATTCGACAGCGTGTCGGTCGGCACCACCTTCAAGAAGGAGCTGAACGCCGCCGGCGTCATCTTCTGCTCCATCTCCGAGGCGGTGCAGGAGCATCCGGAGCTCGTGAAGAAGTATCTCGGCTCGGTCGTGCCGACATCCGACAACTACTTCGCGACGCTCAACTCGGCGGTGTTCTCGGACGGATCGTTCGTCTACATTCCGAAGGGCGTGCGCTGCCCTATGGAGCTGAGCACCTATTTCCGCATCAACGCCGAGAACACCGGCCAGTTCGAGCGGACGCTGATCATCGCCGAGGAAGGCGCCTATGTCAGCTACCTCGAAGGCTGCACGGCGCCGATGCGCGACACCAACCAGCTGCACGCCGCGGTGGTGGAGATCGTCGCGCTCGACGACGCCGAGGTGAAGTACTCCACGGTCCAGAACTGGTATCCGGGCGACGAGGAGGGCCGCGGCGGCATCTACAACTTCGTCACCAAGCGCGCCGACTGCCGCGGCAAGCGCTCGAAGGTGTCGTGGACGCAGGTCGAGACCGGCTCGGCGATCACCTGGAAGTATCCGTCCTGCATCCTGCGCGGCGACGACAGCCAGGGCGAGTTCTACTCCATCGCCATCGCCAACAACGCCCAGCAGGCCGACACCGGCACCAAGATGGTCCATCTCGGCAAGCGCACGAAATCGCGCATCGTCTCGAAGGGCATTTCGGCGGGCCGGGCGCAGAACACCTATCGCGGGCTGGTGTCGATGCACCCGAAGGCGGCGGACGCGCGCAACTACACGCAGTGCGACTCGCTGCTGATCGGCGGCGACTGCGGCGCGCACACGGTGCCCTACATCGAGATCCGCAACGCCACCGCCAAGGCGGAGCACGAGGCGACCACTTCGAAGATCGCCGACGACCAGCTCTTCTACTGCCGCGCCCGCGGCATGGACGAGGAGGAGGCCGTGGCGCTCGTGGTCAACGGCTTCTGCCGCGAAGTGCTGCAGGAGCTGCCGATGGAGTTTGCGGTCGAGGCGCAGAAACTCGTCGCCATCTCTCTGGAGGGGAGCGTCGGCTGACGCCCGGCGCCTTGCGGGAGGCGGAACGATGATGGTTCAGGCGACACGGCCGCCGACGACGCCGATCACGCGGCTGAAACTGCGCCTCTCAGGCGCCGGCCGTCGGGAGACGTGGCTCGCTCTGGGCCACCTCTTCGTCGTCGCGCTCGCACTGGAGGACGAGGAGGCGGCCGCGGGGCTGCTCGACCTCCTCTCGCTCGATCCGGCGTGGCTCGGTCGCATGGAGGCGCTGGTGATCGTTGCGGTTCTGGCGCTCCAGGGCGTGGTCACGCTCGGCTGGGTGCGCTGCAAGCGGTTGGAGAACAGGCGATGACGACGGTGGGCGGGCATGTGCGGATGCGGCTGCTGAAGCTGTGGCGCGACTTTCGTTCGATGGCGACGCTGCGACGCTACGAGAAGCGGCGGAGCACCTATCTGCTCAGGCTGCTCTGCCTTGCGATGCTGGCCGTGCTGCCGATCAAGAAGTTCATCCAGCTCGGCGCCGACGGCTTCCTGCTGGCCACGGTCAAGGTGGCGGTCGCGGTCGCGCTGGTCATAGGCGCGCTGGCGGCGGCTTTCGCGGTCGAGGCCATGCTGCGCCGGCGGCGGAGGGCCCCGTGATCGTCACGACGACACCCTCCATCGATGGCCGGCGGATCGCCGCCTATCGCGGCGTGGTGGTCGGCGAGGCGATCATGGGCGCCAACATCGTGCGCGACCTGTTTGCGGGGATCACCGACATCCTCGGCGGCCGGTCGGGCGCCTACGAGGAAAAGCTCGCCGAGGCCCGGCGGATCGCCTTCGCCGAACTCGAGAAGCGGGCGGCGGACCTGGGCGCCGACGCCGTGGTCGGCGTCGATCTCGACTACGAGGTCGTCGGCGACTCGATGCTCATGGTGTCGGTGTCCGGCACCGCGGTCAGCCTGGCCGCCGCATGAGGCCGGAGGACTACGTGATCCGGGGCGAGGACTACGAGCCCGACCCCCGCGTTCGGCGGCTGCGCGTGCTCGCGCAGCTCATCGACAAGCCGCTGTTCGTGCTGCTCGTGATGGCCGCCTTCGCGCTGGCGGCGCGGGGGCCGGGGCTCCTGATCGAGGGATACCGGCCTTCCGGCTGGTTCGTGCTTGGCCTCTGGTTCTGCCTCAGCGTGGCGGCGCGGCTGATGGTTCTGGGAATTCTGGCGCGTTTTCGCGCCTGGTGCGGATTGACGGCGCGGCGCGCCGCGCAGGGAGAATGACGATGCTGAAGATCGAGAACCTTCACGTGAAGCTCGAGGACGAGGACACCGAGATCCTGAAGGGCCTCTCGCTCCAGGTGCCGCCGGGCGAGGTGCACGCGGTGATGGGGCCGAACGGCTCGGGCAAGTCGACGCTCTCCTACGTGCTGGCGGGGCGCGACGGCTACGAGGTCACCGGCGGTTCGGCGAGCTACGACGGCGAAGACCTGCTGGGGATGGAGGCGGAGGAGCGCGCCGCGCACGGGCTGTTTCTCGCATTCCAGTATCCCGTGGAGATCCCCGGCGTCTCGAACATGATCTTCCTGCGCACGGCGCTGAACGCCCAGCGCAAGGCGCGCGGCGAGCCCGAGCTCAACGCGGCGGAGTTCCTCAAGCTGGTGCGGGCCGAGGGCCAGAAGCTGCGCATCGACGCCGACATGCTGAAGCGCGCCGTGAACGTCGGCTTCTCGGGCGGCGAGAAGAAGCGCAACGAGATCCTGCAGATGGCGGTGCTTCAGCCGCGGTTCTGCATCCTCGACGAAACCGACAGCGGCCTCGACGTCGACGCGATGAAGCTGGTCGCCTCCGGCGTGAACGCGCTGCGCGCGCCCGACCGCGGGTTTCTGGTGATCACGCACTACCAGCGGCTGCTCGACCACATCCAGCCCGACGTCGTGCACATCCTGCATGACGGGCGCATCATCAAGTCTGGCGGGCCGGACCTCGCGCTGAAGGTCGAGAACGAGGGCTACGAGGGCCTGATCGGGGCGGCCGCGTGATGGCGAGCCCGGCCAAGACCCCGCCCACCTCCAGGCTCACGCCCGCCAAGGCCGAGGCCGCCGAGGCGCTGCTGTCGGCGCCGCGCCCCTCCGGCGAGGCGGCCTGGGCGCAGGAGGTTCGCGCCGCGGCCGAGGCGCGGCTGCGCGCCATGGGCGCGCCCGCGCGTCGCGACGAGTACTGGAGATATGTCGACCCCGCGCCGCTGCTCTCGCCGGCCGAGGCCGACGCCTCCGGCGGGGCCTTCGACGGCGTCGACGGGCCGGTCGCGCAGGTCGGCGGCCCAGCTCCCGCGCTCGCGGGCGTCGAAGCGTCGACGCTCGGCGCCGCGCTCGCGGCTGATCTGGGCTGGGCGCGGTCGCTGTTCGGCGCGCTGGAGCTGGCCGGCCAGGAGAAGGTCGCACGGCCGCTTGCGGCGCTCAACACCGCCCGCGCGGCCCACGGCTTCGCGCTGCGCGCCGTCGGCAAGGCGCCCGCGCCGCTGCGCATCGTCAACGCCGAAGGCTTCGCGCGCCATCTGGTGCGGGTGGAGAGCGGCGCCGAGCTGACCCTGCTGGAGACCGGCGCGGCGACCAACACGCTGTTCGAGATCGACCTCGCCCCCGGCGCCACGCTGCACCACATCCGGGTGCAGGAAGGCTCACGGCCCGCGGCGGCGGCGCAACTGTTCGCGCGCGTCGGCGAGGGCGCGGCGCTGCGCAGCTTCACGCTCGCGGCGGACGGGGCGCTCACGCGCAACGAGACGGTCGTCGACATCGTCGGCGACGACGCCTCGGCGCATGTCGGGGGCGCGGTGCTGGCCAAGGACGACGCGACGATCGACAGCACGGTGTTCGTGACGCATTCGGGGCTGCGCGGCGAGAGCCGGCAGGTGTTCAAGAACGTCGTGGACGAAGGCGGGCGCGCCGTCTTCCAGGGCAAGATCTTCGTGCGGCCCGAGGCGCAGAAGACCGACGGCTACCAGATCAGCCAGTCGATCCTGCTCTCGGAGCGGGCGGAGTTCCTCGCCAAGCCGGAGCTGGAGATCTACGCCGACGACGTGAAGTGCTCCCACGGCTCGACCACCGGCGCGATGGACCCGGAGGCGCTGTTCTACCTCCGCGCCCGCGGCGTGCTCGAGCGCGAGGCGGTGTCGCTGCTCGTGGCGGCCTTCGTCGACGAGGCGGCGGCGGAGATCAAGGACGAGGCGCTCGCCGATCTCGTCCGGGCGCGGGTCGCCGCGTGGATGGCGGCGCGCTGAGCACCGTCCCATGACCCGCGACGCCAGCCGTCAGGCGACCCGCCACGCCGAAGCGCGCGCGCCCTCCGGTCTCGTCGACCGCATGGCGCGCACCTGGACCAGTCCGCGCGCCGGCGTGCGGCGCGAGATCGAGACGGCGGAGGAGTCTCGCCTGCTGTTCTACGCCTTCGCCGCCTCGGCGCTGGGGGTGATGGCGGCGGTGGGCGGCCAGCTGCTCAACCCCTCGGTCGACGTCGGGGCGCAGCGCGAGCAATGGATCGTGACGCAGGTGGTCGTGGGGCTCTTCATCCGCCCCATCGGCCTCTACGCCGCGGCCGGCCTGATGGGCCTCGCCTGCCGCGCGGCCGGCGGCGCCGGGGGCTGGCGCGACACGCGGGCGGCCTGTTTCTGGACCGCGCTGACCGCGGCGCCGGCGGCGGTGGCGCTCGCGGTGCTCAGCGCCGGCGCGGAGGCCTACGGCGTTGCGCCGGTCGGCTCGGCCGCGGTCGGGCTCGCGGCGGGGTCGGTCCTCTGGGCGCTGCTGCTCGCCCCCGGC
>CAYGUQ010000003.1:24698-25002 GCA_964352995.1 uncultured Rhodobacterales bacterium | reverse complement strand
TGGCCGAGGCGCACGGCTTCAGGTCCGCCCTGCCCGTCTTCGCCGCCTTCGCCGCGCTGGCGGCTGCGGCGGGGCTGCTCGGCGGGCTGGCGGGATGACGCCCGCAGGTGTCGCCTCGCGTCGCATGATCGCGTATGCAGGCGGCGAACGGACCAGTAGACGCTCCCCTGACGCGACGCCCTGCGCGAGGCTCGATCACCCGATGTACGCCAATTCCATCGCCGCCTTTCTCGACCTCGTGACGCGCGGCCTCGCAGCGCCGAGGGCGGTCGCGCGGATCGTCATCGACCGTGCGCCTCGGCCA
>CAYGUQ010000003.1:0-24688 GCA_964352995.1 uncultured Rhodobacterales bacterium | reverse complement strand
CATCGGCGCCCGTTTCGGCGGCAAGGGCGGCCCGGCGGAGGTCGCGACTTCGGTGGCGTGGCACGGGGTGCTTGTGGCCGCGCTGACGCCGCTGCAGGCGGGCGCCATCGCCGGCGGGGCCGGAGGCGAGCTTTCCGGCGCCGGCGCCGTCATGCTCGTGGGCTACGCCGGCCTGAACGTCTGGCTGCTGGCCTCCTGCATCGCGGAGGCGCACCGGTTCGCCAGCACCGGCAGGGTGGCCCTCGTCGCCGTGGGCCTGTTCATGGCGCTGGGGCTGGTGCTGAGCATGTTTCTCGGAGGGATGAGCACGCCATGATGGATGGAGCGAGCCGCGTCTACGACGTCGAGGCGGTCCGGCGGGACTTTCCGATCCTCTCGCGGGAGGTCTACGGCAAGCCGCTCGTGTATCTCGACAACGGCGCCTCGGCGCAGAAGCCGCAGGTCGTGATCGACGCGGTGACGCGCGCCTATGCGGAGGACTACGCCAACGTCCACCGCGGCCTGCACTACCTCTCGACCGTCTCGACGGAGAAGTACGAGGCCGTGCGCGAGACGCTGCGCCGGTTCCTCGGCGCGGCGCATGAGGACGAGATCTGGTTCACCACCGGATCCACCTTCGGCGTGAACCTCGTCGCGTCGTCCTGGGCGGCGCCGCGGCTTGAGGCCGGCGACGAGATCGTGCTGAGCGTGATGGAGCACCACGCCAACATCGTGCCGTGGCACTTCCTGCGCGAGCGTCAGGGCGTCGTGCTGAAATGGGTGGAGCCGGACACCGGCGGCGCGCTCGACCCGCAGGCGGTGATCGACGCCATCGGGCCGCGCACGAAGCTCGTCGCGCTCACCCACATGTCGAACGTGCTGGGCACGGTCGTCGACGTGAAGACCATATGCGCCGCCGCGCGCGAGCGGGGCGTGGCGACGCTGCTCGACGGCAGCCAGGCGGCCGTCCACATGCCCGTCGACGTCAGCGACATCGGCTGCGACTTCTACGTCGTGACCGGGCACAAGCTCTACGGGCCGACCGCTTCCGGCGCGCTCTACGCCCGGCGCGAGCGCCACGGCGAGATGCGCCCGTTCATCGGCGGCGGGGACATGATCCGCGAGGTGTCGCGCGCGAACGTCACCTACAACGACGCGCCGCACCGCTTCGAGGCCGGCACGCCGGGCATCGTCCAGATGATCGGCCTCGGCGCGGCGATCGAGTACATGGAGAGCCTCGGGATGGACGCCATCGCCGCCCATGAGGCCGACCTGCGCGACTATGCGCGCGCGCGGCTGGCCGGCCTGAACTGGCTCTCGGTGCAGGGCGACGCGCCGGGCAAGGGGGCGATCTTCTCCTTCACGATGGAGGGACAGGCGCATCCGCACGACATCTCGACCGTCATCGACCGGCGCGGCGTGGCGGTGCGGGCCGGTCATCATTGTTGCCAGCCGCTCATGACGCATCTCGGCGTCTCCGCCACCTGCCGCGCGTCTTTCGGGCTCTACAACACGCGCGCGGAAGTCGACGCGCTTGTTGATGCGCTCTCCGCGTGCAGAAGCCTTTTCGAATAATATCGGGTATCAATTCAAGACGAAATAAAACTGCTATTAACCGAGGTGAATGCTGGACAGCGCATGCATTAAGGGTATGGTCATACAAAGGTCGTAAGTGTTTACGGCGTTTGAATGAGGTGCCAAGATGCCCTGTGTCCCAGCCCCGACCCGCGCGACCCTGCCGACCGACGCGTTCAACTTCTCGGAGGCGCCCGACGTGCTCGCGCGCAGCTACGAGAATGCGGAGACCCTGATGCTGGCGCCGTGGCGCGCCTTCTGGGCGCTCGCCTTCGAATCCCTCGACGTGCGCTACTGGCGCTGACGAGACCGCCCGCGCCCGCCGTCACCGCGCGGGCGTGAGCATGGTGACGCCCTGCGCGCCGGCGCGGGCGTCCTCCGGCGCCAGCGACATCGCGATGTAGTCGCCGCGCCGCCACATCTCGGACTGGTCGTCATAGTGCCGCGAAAGCGGGTGGCCGCTCTGACCTGTCGCGACGATCATCACCGAGCGGTCGAGGTCGGCGAAGTCGTAGACCACTCTCAGCCCGGCGGCATGGATGTTGGCGTAGGGATTCGGGCCGCGTCCGGGCGACTGGCCCATCATGATGGTGTGGTCCCCGCCCCCGCTCTCGTGCTCGATGTTCACCAGCGTGCCGAGCACGGGCGCGTAGCCCAGAGGGGTATGGACGTGGGTGGCGACATGGGCCGCGCCCCAGCGCCAGCCCGTCGGCCCGTCGCCGTAGCGCTGCGTCAGTTCGCTCAGCGCGTCGTCGAGCGCGCGCCGGGCCATGTCGGAGCAGGTCTCGCGCTCGGGCGTCTTGACGACGTCGCACCACCGCGCCGCGCCGTCGATGTCGCGATAGACCCGCTCGACGAACAGCGGGCGCGGCCCGGCGATCTCTCGAAACAGCGGGCCGAGCTCGTCCTCCGCCAGCCGGCGCGTCAGGGCGCGCATCCACGCCGCGAAGATCAGCGGCTCGGGGTCGTGCGGCGACATGGCGCCGTTCCAGTCGGCCAGCCGCGCCAGCGCGGCCTCGCGGCGCACGGCCGCCGGCCCGTCGTTCTGCGCCTCACCCCACCACAGGTCTCGCGCGATCAGCGGCAGCACGCCGCGCGCCATGTCCGACACCGCGTCGTTCTGCAGCTCCATGAAGCTGTCGCGGGTGTGGAAAGGGCGCTCGTTCAACCGGCTCTCGATGCGGCGGATGCGATAGGGCGCCGCCCAGTCGAAGCTGAGATGGAGCGGAAACGGCGCGTCGGTGGTGCGGTTGTTGGCGTTGGCGACCGCGCCCGACGCCGGCCGCAGGACGGCGGGCGAGGCTTCCGCCGGCGCCGGGCCCTGCCAGTCGTTCTCCGCCAGCCAGCCGAGGGAGGGCGTGCGCCCGCGCGTGCGGCTGTCCTCCCGCCGCAGGGGCGCGACGCCGGCCGTGACCATGCCGACGCCGCCGGCGTCCGCCATCACCACGTTCTGAGCCGGGGCGGTGTGCAGGGCCGCCGCGGCGGCCCCCTCCTCCAGCGTGCGGGCGCGCATCATCGCGATGGCGGCGTCCATGGCGCCGTCGCGCGGGCTGAGCGCGGTCCACGCCAGCGCCGAGACATGACCGGGCGGCGTGATCGAACTGAAGTCCAGTTCGCCGCCCGCAGGCGGGACCGGGCCGTGGCGCGTCCAGACGAGCTGGAGCGTCTCGACGCCGCCGCCGCGCACGGAGATGCGCTCCGTCCGCGTCCGCAGCGGCGCCCAGCCCTCCGGCGTCAGGTACTGCGACGGATCGTCGGGGTTGAGGCGTTCGAGATAGATGTCCTGATCGTCGACATGGGCGCTGGAGAGCCCCCAGCCGAAGTCGGCGTTGCGCCCGATGAGAATCGCCGGAATGCCGGGAATGCCGGCCCCGATGACATCGAAACCGGGGCTGGACAGCCTCGCAAGGTGCCAGACCCCCGGCGCCGACAGCCACAGATGCGGGTCGGAGGCGAGCAGCGGCGCGCCCGCCGCGGCGCGCGACGCGTCGACCGCCCAGACGTTCGAGGCGCCGCCGCGATCGGCGTCGGCGAAGGGCGAGAGCGGATGCGGCGCGCGCGGCGCGCGGGCGTGGCGCACAGGCCCGAGGCTCCTGAGATCGGCGTAGGCGGGCAACGCCATCACGCCGTCGTCGGGATAGACGGGGTCGAGGTCGGCAAGCTGCTCCGGCGTCACCTGCGCGAGCAGCCGCGCGCGCCGCGCCTCAAGCGCCGCGGCGCCGGTCAGCCGCAGCGCCATCAGCTTGACGACGCTCATGCTGTCGGTCGGCGTCCACGGCGCGAGGCCGTCCTCGCCGAACAGGAAGAACTCCGGCGCGCCGCGGCCGAGCGCCCCCTCGTTCACCGCGCGGACGCGCGCGTTGACGCCCTCCGCATAGGCCTCCATCAGCGCGCGCGTCTCCGGCGACGTCATGGCGACCGCCTGGCGCGCGTGGGTGGGCAGCTCCAGCGCGCGCATCGAGCGGTCCACGGGTAGCGCGTCGGGGCCGAAGAGCTCCGCGAGGCGCCCCTGCGCGGCGCGGCGGCTCAGCTCCATCTGCCAGAGCCGATCCTGCGCATGGGCCCAGCCGAGCGCGAACATCGCGTCCGCGTCGCTGCCGGCGAAGATGTGCGGGACGGCGTGGAGGTCGCGCACGACCTCCACCGGCCCGGCGACGCCCGACACGGTCCAGCGCGCCTCGTAGTCCGGCAGGGAGCGCGCGGCGAGGTAGTAGGCGAGCCCCGCGCCAAGCAGCACGGTGAACGCGGTGAGCCCCAGAAGGGAAGCGAGCACGCGGAAAAGCAGACGCATGGGCTTGAGCCGTCTCCCGGTTCCGGGCCATCGTCCGCCACGCCAGCAGGGCGGGCCGCGCATCGACGCCGGCCCAGAGCATAGAACCGGCGCGGGAGTGAGGGAACATGGCCAAGGCGGCTTTTCTGGGTTTGGGCGTGATGGGCTTTCCGATGGCGGGGCACCTCGCCGCCGCCGGCTGCTCGATGACGGTCTACAACCGCACCGCGGCGAAGGCGGGCCAGTGGGCCGAGCGCCATGGCGGCGCGGCGGCGGCGACCCCGCGCGAGGCGGCTGCGGGCGCCGAGTTCGTGATGGCCTGCGTCGGCGACGACGACGACCTGCGCTCGGTGGTCCTCGGCCCCGACGGGGCGTTCGCGGGGATGACGAAGGGCGCCGTCTTCGTCGACCACACCACCGCCTCCGCCGAGGTCGCACGAGAACTGGCGGCGGAGGCAGCAAAGCTCGGCCTCGGCTTCATCGACGCCCCGGTCTCGGGCGGCCAGGCGGGCGCCGAGAACGGCCAGCTCACCGTGATGTGCGGCGGCGAGGAAGCCGACTACGCCAGGGCCGAGCCGCACATCATGGCCTACGCCAAGGCGAGCCGGCTGATGGGCCCGGCCGGCGCGGGGCAGCTCACCAAGATGGTCAACCAGATCTGCATCGCGGGGCTGGTGCAGGGGCTGAGCGAGGGGCTGGCCTTCGCGCAGAAGGCGGGGCTCGACGGCGAGGCCGTGGTGGACGTGATCTCCAAGGGCGCGGCGGGCTCGTGGCAGATGGAGAACCGCCACAAGACCATGCTCGCCGACACGTTCGACTTCGGCTTTGCGGTCGACTGGATGCGCAAGGATCTGCGCATATGCCTCGCCGAGGCGCGCAACAACGGCGCGCGGCTGCCCGTGACCGCTCTCGTGGACCAGTTCTACGCCGAGGTGCAGGCGATGGGCGGCAATCGCTGGGACACGTCCGCACTGGTGAAGCGCCTGCGCTGAGCGCCGGCTACGCACAGACCGCCCGCGCCCCTTGCGGTTGCGCGGACGTCGGCCGACACTTCCTGCGCGCAGGCCGCGAATGATCCTGCGCGCAGGGAGGAGACATCGAATGAAAAGCGTATTCCTGACGCTGGCGCTGTTCTGCGCGGCGTCGGCCTTCGCCCAGAACGTGGAGGCGCCGAAGCCGTCGCAGGTTCTGTTCGTCGGCAACAGCTACCTCTACTACAACGACAGCCTGCACAACCACGCCGTCCGGATGGCGCGCGAGGCGGGCGGCGAAGAGGCGCCGGACTACAACTATCGCTCCATCACCATCTCGGGCGGCTCTCTCGAGCACCATCCGATCGCGGGCTACCTCGAACCCGGCGCAGTCGGCTACGCCGAGCCGTTCGACGTCGTGGTGCTGCAGGGCCACAGCGCAGCGGCGCTGTCCGAGAAGCGCTCGGAGAGCTTCCGCAAGGCCGTCGCGGCCGCGGCCGAGGCCGCCGAGGCCCATGGCGCGACCCTGGCGCTCTACATGACGCACGCCTATGAGGAAGGTCACAAGAGCTACGCGCCCGACAACATCGACCGCATCGCGGCGCTCTACGAAGAGGCCGCGCAGGCGCATGGCGCAGTGCTGATCCCCGTCGGGCTCGCCTTCGAGGAGGCGCGGCGGCGCCGGCCCGAGCTTGCTCTCCACAAGCCCTTCGACCACAGCCACCCCTCGCTGGAGGGCAGCTATCTCGCCGCGGCGACGGTGTTCGCAACCTTGTACGGCGCGTCGCCCGTCGGGCTCGACTACGACTATTACGGAGCCGTCGACGACGAGACCGCCGCGTTCCTGCAGGAGGTCGCGGCGGACGTCGCGCTGGGGGCGCCGGCCGCCACCGACGGCTGAGCGACGCGCGGCCCGGCGCGACCGGGCCGCCCTTCTCAGCGGTTGACCTGAGTGTACTTGCCGCCTTCGATGCTGGCGCCGGCCATCAGGCCGTCCTCGCCGAATATGAAGGCCACGACGGGGGCGCGGGCGGTCGTGCTGTCGAGCCCCAGATTGACGCCTTCGCCGGGAAACGTCACCTCGGCGTCGGCGCCGATCGACCAGCCCTTCGCGTTGCGGAAACCGTCGAGCGCGGCGTCGGTCATGAAGAACAGCGCCTGCTTGGTGGACTGCACGCCGGCCTGGAAGCCGAAGGACGCCGCGCCGAACGAGTAGTAGCCCGCGGTCGCGTCGGCGACGAGCAGCGCGCCCTCGCCATAGGCGCCGCCCACGACGAACCCGCCCTTGATGATGTCCGGCATCACCAGCGCGCCCTTCGCCTGGGCGTAGAGCTCCTGAGAGCCGGGCACGGTCGCGAAGAGTTGCTCGAGCGCCTTGCGGACCTTGAGATCGATCACCTCGGCGTCCTCCGCGCTGGCGGGGGAGGCGAGGCAGAAGGCCCCGAACAGCACGGCGAGCGCCGCGCGTCGGGTGGCGGCGCGGGGCTGGGCGGATTGGCTGGCTGGCATCGGGTTCTCCTGACGATGCGACATTCTCCGAGCGACACACTATACCGGGGGGGCCGCTCAATGGACAGGAGAGACCGGATGGACGAGACCATGATCGACGCGTCGGAGAACGTGCTCGGCGCGCCGCTGGAGCCGTGCTCGCTCGCGCCAATGACAGGCTTCTTCCGCAACGGCTGCTGCGACACGAGCCCCGCCGACCGCGGCTCCCACACCGTCTGCGCCGTGATGACCGAAGCGTTTCTCGCCTTCTCGAAGATGCGCGGCAACGACCTGTCGACGCCGCGCCCCGAATTCGGCTTCCCGGGCCTGAAGCCCGGCGACCGGTGGTGCCTTTGCGCGGCCCGCTGGGCCGAAGCGCTGGAGGCCGGCGCCGCGCCCAGGGTCCGCCTCGTCTCCACCCATCGCAAGGCGCTGGAGCACTGCGCGATGGAGGACCTGCGCGCGCATGCGGCGGACCTCAGCTGAGGCCCTCGCCGACGCGCTTGACAATTCCCGACTGTTTCACTCAGTATCCGATGCGACGCCTCGGTCGGCGTCGCGTCCAAGCCGACGACATGCGCCCCAAGGCCGGGCGGGTCGCAGCCAGGGCGGTGCTCTCAAACCGGAGATCCGCCATGTCGCCCATGCGCCACGCGCCATCGACGCCCCACGCGGGGCCGCCGAGCCGCTCCTTCACCGTCGACGCCGCCGCCCTCTGGGAGGCCCTCGCCATGCGCTGGGGGTGGGCATGAGCTATTTCGACCCCGCGCTCCGCGCACCCACGACGGCGCGGCCGGTTCCTGCGCAGCCGCGTGCGGCGGCCGGCGTCGACAGCGCAACGCTGCTGAACGGCGCCCGCATCCTGCTCATCCACCACGAGGGCGAGACCTACACGCTCCGCCTGACGCGGCAGAACAAGCTTTTGCTGACGAAGTGAGAGGGCGATGACCTGGCGGCTCGCGGCGGCGCGGCTTTCACCACCCGCGTCGGCCGACAGCGACGACGAGGCGCGGGCGCCCCGCCCCGGCGGGGCCGTCGCGACGCCGCCCGACACGGCGCCCGGCGCGGAACTCTCCGCACCGTCGTCCCTGCGCCCTTGCAGCCAGGACTGCGCCGAGCCAGAACTGCGCTGCCCCCTGCGCGACCTCCTGCGCTGCTTCTGAAGCCGCGCTAGGCGTCGTCGGGCGCCGGCGCTGCGCGCGACAGGCTGCGCGGCCCGGTGAAGAGCAGGAAATAGACCATCGGCTGCGCGCTCGTCGTCCAGCGCCGCAGCCGGTCGATGAAGGGGGCCGGCGCTCCAAGGAAGTCGACAAGGCGGATCAGCCGCGTCGTCCATCGTTCGTCGCGCAGAAGCCTCAGCGCCGTCAGGCGGTGGCCGCCGTCCACGACGATCCACTTTCCCTTCTGGCCGATGCGGCAGATGATCGGGGCCGTCGGCACATAGCCGCGCGCCCGGATCAGGCGCATCAGCCGGCGCAGCCGGGGCCCGTCAGCCCGCTCGGCGTTCTTGAACGCGATCGCCGGCAGCACCGCCTCGTGCACCATCGCCATCGCAAGATCCTCGCTGAAGACGATGTGCGCGAGGTCTCGCCGCCGCATGACGTACTGCATCGGCAGCTTGGCGAGCAGCGGATACAGCTCGGGGGGAATGTTGCTGTCGCGCGACTGGGCGCCGACGCCTTCATCGACGCCAAGATCGATCATGGACACACTCTCCGCCGCGACGGCCGACGCAACCTCCGCCCAACGGACCGCCGCGCCGGCTTCTCCGGGCGGCTCTTCAAGACGCGCCCGAATCTATCATGTAGGGCGAACCTTGACGAATGCCCGACGCGCCCTGGCGCTACGTCAGCCGAGTTCGAGCGTGCCCACGCCGTAGAGCCGGGCGGCGTCCTCCGCCGGCGCCGGCCCGCGCCACATGCGCGCCGTCTCGAAGGCGGGTTCGAGGCCGAACTCGCGCATCAGCCGCTCCGCCGCCGGATTGGTGGAGGGCGCGTCGACGGAGACCGGCTTTCCCGCCGCCCCCGCGCGGTCGACGAGGGCGCAGGCCAGCGCGGCGGCCTCGGCGGGCGTGTGAGCGATCAGCGGGCCGATCTTGAAGCCCTCGGCGCAGGCCCGGATGGCGCCGAGACCGCGCAGCTCGCCGTCGTCCGACAGCGCAAGGGACTTCCGCGTCGCCGTCTCGGTCAGCCATGCGCGCAGGAAGGCCGGGCGGGCGTAGCCGTTGACCTGCGCGTCGAGGCGCAGCGCGGCGTCCCGGAAGCCCGCAAGCGCCGGCGTCGCCGCGGCGCAGGGGATGGCCGGCAGCGCGCCGGTCCAGCGCGCCGCGCGCCGCGCAGCCGCGAAACCCTCTCGCGCATAGTTCGCCTGCTGCGCCGGAACGCCGTCGAGCCCGAGGGCGACGCCCCGCATGCGGGCGAGCCCGGCGCGCCACAGGGCGAGGCCATGACCGCGACCGCGGAAGGCCGGCCGGCAGAGGTAGAGACCGAGGAAGCCCACGTCTGGCGCGTGCCGCACCACCGAGACGGCCGCGACGGGCTCGCCGTCGAGCGCGCCGAGCAGGAAGCCCTCCGGGTCCGCCGCATGGAACGCCCCGGCGTCGTCGAGGCCGGGGTTCCAGCCCTCGTCGCGCGCCCAGCCGAGCACCGCGTCGAGACCGTCGCGATCCGCGGGGCCGATTTCGAGGCCGGCCCTCATGGCGCCTCGGCGTCGGTCGCCGCCGCGGCGCCGGCCGCGACGCCTGCGACAGTCGCAGGCGGGCGGGCCGTCATTCGATGGCCGACACCACCGCGAAGGCGTCGCCCTCGACCTTGAAGAGCGCGTAGGCGCCCGGCACGTCGCCGTTCGCGTCGAACTCCATGTCCCCGGCGGCGCCCTTGTAGTCGATGTCGGTTCCGGCGGCGATCAGGCCCTTCGCCTTGGCCCACTCGCCGGGCAGGATCGGCTCGCCCGGCGCCGTGGCGACCGCGCGCAGCGAAGCGCTCATCCTCGCCGGGTCTCCGCCGGCCTGCTCGTAGGCCAGCGCCAGCAGGAAACCGGCGTCGTAGCCGGTCGCGACATAGGTCGCATCCGGGTCGCCGCCCGCGGCGCTGAAAGCCGCGTTGAAGCGCGCCAGCTCCTCGCCGGGCTCGCCGCTCTGGGCGGAGGCCACGAAGGTGGAGAGGTTGGCGGAGCCGAGCTGGCCGATCAGCGAGCTGTCGCGCATCCCGTCTCCGCCGACGAACCGCTCGAAGAACCCGTTCTCAAGCGCCTCGCGCAGGATCGTGAGGCCGGAACCGGCGCCATAGGCGAAGATCGCCAGCGAGTCCGCGCCGCTGCGCGAGAGATCGGCGAGCTCGGCGCGGTAGGAGGCCTTGCCGTCCTCATGCGCCGCGAAGGCGGCGATTTCGCCGCCGATCGCCTCGTATTCGGCTCGGAACGCCTCGGCGAGCCCCGAGCCGTAGTCGTTGTTGAGATAGGTCACGGCGATGGGGCCGTACCCCATGGCCTTCAGCGCGCGCGCGAGCGCGGCGCCCTGGTAGTCGTCCGACGGCACGGTGCGGAACACGGTGTCGTTGTCGTCGAGCGCCGCCACGCTCGGCGCCGTGGACGCAGGCGAGATGAGCAGGCGCCCGGCGGGGATGGTCGCCGTGGTCGCCGCCGCCAGCGTCGCGCCGGAGCAGTGCGCGCCGACGATGCCCGCGACGCCCTCGACGTTCACGAGCTTGGACGCGGCGTCGCCGCCGGACTGCGGATTGCAGCCGGAGTCGCCGACCACCGCCTCGATCTGGCGGCCGTCGAGCAGCCCGCCCTGCGCGTTCACCTCGTCGAAGGCGAGCCGCGAGGCGTCGATGATGGCGGGCGCGAGCGCCGCAATGGGGCCGGACACGCCGCCCAGCAGCCCGAACTTCACCGCCTGCGCATGCGCGCCGCCAGCGCCCAGCGCGACAAGAGCGCCCAGCGCCCCCGCAAGATGCCGTTTCATCGCTCTCTCCCCTTGGCCTCGGCGAGCCGTCTGCGCGGCCGCCAGCGTCCCTCAGTGATGCCCAGATTCGGCGCGGTTCGCCAGTGGCGGAGCGATCCGGCCGGGACGGCGTTCGTGCGCCTGCAGGCCGCGCACACGCGCCGCCGCCTGCCGCCGCCGCGTGCCGCCCCTGAGGTCCGTCAGACCGGCGAGCCGCGCGCCGACCATGCCCTGAGCCGGCAAGACCGTCTCACTCGACCGCCCGTCGCCACAATCGCGCAAAGGCCTGGCGCGGAGCCCTTCGCAGGATGACGGAGCGTCAGACCGCGATTTCAGCCGCAGCCGCCGCGAGGATTTCCGCGCTCAGGCGCAGGGCCGCCGTCTCGGTGTCGTCCAGCACGGGCGTCAGGGTCGCGCGCACGCCGCCGGCGGCCACGATCCGCGGAAGCGAGCAGGTCGCGCTCTCCACTCCGGCGACGGGCCCGCCGCGGATGCAGCACGTCAGCGCCGCCCCCTCGTCGCGGAGCACGGCCTCGGCCAGCCGCGCCATCCCCGCGCCGATGCCGAACCAGGTCGCGCCCTTGCGCGCGATGATGCGATGGGCGGCGCGGCGCACGCCGGCATCGATCGCCGAGCGCTGCTCCGGTCCGATCGGGCGGCCGAGCTGTGCCGCCGCGTCCGCCAGCGGCAGCCCGCCGACCTCGGCGCCCGACCACGCCAGCACTTCGCTGTCGCCGTGCTCGCCCAGCACGTTGGCGTGGACCGAGCGGCTTGACACGCCGAGATGCGCGGCGAGAAGGGTGCGGAACCGCGCGGTGTCGAGGATCGTGCCGGAGCCGATCACCCGCTCCGGGGCGACGCCTACGCGCGCCGCGATCCGCGCGGCGAGGTCGGTCATCACGTCCACGGGGTTGGAGGCGACGAGCAGGACGGCGCCGGGCGCCGCGGCGACGATCTGCGGGACCAGCGCGGAAAAAACCTCGGCGTTGCGCTTGAGCAGGTCGAGCCGGCTCTCGCTCGGGTCGCGCTGGGGCACTCCAGCCGCGATCATCACGACGCCGGCGCCCGCGACCGCCTCGACCGGTCCGGCGCGCACGACGCCCCCGCGGGCGAAGGGCGCCGCGTGCTGGATGTCCTCGGCCTGCCCGACGGCTAGGTCGGCGTCGCGGTCGACGAGCGTGATCTCCGACCCTACGCCGCGCAATACGCAGGCATAGGCGCAGGCGGCGCCCACCTGCCCGGCTCCGACGACGGCGATCTTCATGGCGCCGCGCTCCCCTCTCGAAAGCGGGAGGGCCCGGCGTCTCCGCCGGGCCCCGCCAGTTCTGCGCGAAGACTGAGGATCAGTTCGCCATCGCCTGCTGCTGGGCGGCGGGCGCCGGCGCGGCGAGCTCCGGCCAGTTGCTGATCATGTCCTTGCCGGCCAGCGGCTTATAGAGCCCCTGATGGCACGTGCTGCAGTTGGCCTTGGGCGCGTCGCCCGTCACGCCGAGGCGGTGCTCGGGATAGACCGGCTGGAGCGGCGCGAGGTACTCGTTATTGAGTTCACGCGCCATCCGGATGCCGTACCACGCCGTGGTGCGGGCCGGCGGCCCCTGGTCCCACTGCCCCATCGCGCGGGTGTTGTGGCAGTAGGCGCAGTTCACGCCGAGCGAGGCGGACATGTGGACCATGAGGCCGAACGTCCATTCCGTCGACTTGACCCCGCGCTCGGGATACATCTGCTCGCGCACCTGCTGTGAGATGACCGTGATCGCGTTGTCCTCGAGCAGGAACTTCTCGAAGATGTTGGACGGCAGCGAGGCGGACTGCACGCGCGGGTTGGGGTGGTTCTGGTTGTTGTCCCAGCCGAGAACCTTGCGGCCCTCGTCGGCGGGCTCGTTGAACCAGATGTACTCCGGCACGTTCAGGCCCCGGTGGCAGGTGTAGCAGTTGACGCCGGCTGCGCCGACATGGTCGCCCCAGTTGGCGTTGACGTTCTGCGTCATCTGGATCATCCGGCGCGCGACCACCTTGGGGTAGTACTCGTCGGAGGCGAAGTTGCCGTCCTCGCCGTGGCAGTAGGCGCAGCCCTGTTCCGGAGCGACCCACTGCGTGATGGCGTTCATCAGGCGGTTGAAGTTGTCGACCGAGACGTGGCCCAGAACCTGCACGTTCTCGTAGTACTCGCCCGCGATGTCGGCGCCTTCCTCGACAGCGTAGGGCTCTTCGTCTTCGGGGTAGAGATCCACCGTGGCGAGCGCGGCGGCGTAGACCTCCGCGTTCTGGATCGTGGCCATGCCCGTGCCGCGATAGCCCGCCTGGGCGTTCTCGGTGTCAGTGGCCCCCCCGAGGGGGCCATAGACGAAGATGAGGGCGAAGATGACGCCGAGGATGGCGACCGCCTTGACGGGGAACCACTCGTTCCAGGGCTCGCGCGCCGCGCGCTCCCAGTAGCCTTCGGGCTTCTCGGCCATCACATGTCTCCCGGGTTTGTCATGACGCGGACGCCGGCGCCGTAGGAGGGATCGGCCGGGTTCACCGCCACGGGATCATAGATCTGGGGGTAGTCCGCGGCGAACCCGTGCTCCACGGCCCAGAGGTACCAGTTGTCCACCACGGTGCCGGTGAGCAGGATGCCGATGCCGCCTGTGATCGGGGTCAGCACCGCGAACCACCACGCCCAGCGATGGATCGACTCCATCGAGGCGTTGAAGCCCATGGTCCAGCGCCAGAACAGGGCCGCGCGCTCCGAGGCGGTGCCGCGGTCGGTGATCTGGTCGATCTCACGCTCGGCCCCGAGGCGGGAGCAGGCGAGGATGGTCGCCCCGTGCATCGCGAACAGCACCGCCGAGCCGTAGAGGAAAGCGATCGAAAGCGCGTGGAACGGGTTGTAGAAGAGGTTGCCGTACTTGAGCGAGAAGGCGGTCGTCCAGTCGAGGTGCGGGAAGATGCCGTAGGGCACGTTCTCGCTCCAGGTCCCCATGGCGATCGGGCGGAACAGGCCGAGCACGAGGATCAGCCAGAAGCCCGCGCAGACCGCGTAGCCGATGTGGTAGCCCATGCCCATCGCCTTGGCGCGCTGGAAGGCGTGCACGGCGAAGCTGACCAGACCCAGCAGGAAGAACGCCGAGGCGATCAGGTACCAGCCGCCCTGGTTGAGCGGCACGAGCAGGCTGAGGCCGTACTCCGGCCCCGGCGGCTCGAGCGCCAGCCAGAAGAGCTGGCGCAGCATCTCGACCGGGTTCCAGCCCACCGAGGCGAGCATGTTCAAGCCGATGATGTTGGCCCAGAGCGTGAACGACACGAGCGCGACGGCGCCGGCCGGAGCGAGGTTCAGCGGCCCGAACTGGGCGTTGCCGATCTTGCCCACCCAGTAGTTGTAGAAGGGCGTCCCCACGCGGCTGTCGTCGGTGGTCGGAGCGCCCATTTCGAGCGGGCCGCGGACCTGAACGGCGGTGAAGATGTTCTGATAGTCAGCCATGTCCCATCCCCCCTTACTGGTTCACGGCCCAGTTGACCGGCCACACGGGCAGATCGAGCCACCAGTTCCACCACTCGGGCCAGCTCTCGGTCCAGATCGGGCCGGAGATGACGATGCAGACCGCGCTCCAGAAGGCGGCGTTCACCGCCAGCAGCGTGCCGACGCGATGGATGCCGAGCGTACCGACCGAGTAGCCGATGAAGTCGCGGAAGAAGCTGTCCTCGTGCTCCGGCTGCCTGACCTCCTCGCCCGCCTGCGGGTTCACCGAGGAAAGAACGAGCGCGCCGTGGAACGCGAGGAAGATCGCGTTCACGAAGAAGAAGCTCACGGCGATCATGTGCGCCGGGTTGTAGTGGAAGTGCAGATACTGGTAGCCGACGTTCGACACCCAGTCGAGGTGGCTGAAGATGCCGTAGGGAAAGCCGTGTCCCCAGGCGCCGAGCAGCAGCGGCCGGAACACCACCAGCGTGACGTAGGCGAGGATCGCGATGGAGAACGCGGCCGGCACGTGCAGCCCCATTCCGAGCTTGCGGCTGATCTCGACCTGACGCAGCGCCCATGAGCTGAAGGCCATGACCGCGCAGAAGGTGATGAGCTGCCAGAAGCCGCCGTCCTTGAGCGGCGCGAAGGCCAGGCCGTAGCTGAGGTCGGGCGGCGCGATGTTGATGAGCCACGGGTTCCAGGTCTGGATGCCGTCATGGCCGAGGGCTGCGGCGTAGAAGATGAGCGCGGTGCCGATGACGCTGAAGAACACCGTCACGACACCGAAGAAGCCGACGTAGAGCGGGCCGATCCAGAAGTCGAACAGGTCGCCGCCGACCAGCGTCCCGCCACGGACGCGATATTTTCTCTCAAAACTGAGCAGGGCCATGGCAGATGCCTCCGATCGGTCCCCTGGGGCGCGGCCGGCTCTGAGGGCAGGCCGCGGATGAACGTTGGTCGCGGCGGGCGAGGCTCGGCCCCGCCCGCAGCTTGGGCCCGCCCGGCGTCAGCCGAGCATGGTCTGGGCGATGGTCGCGAGGGTCGCCGGATCGAGAGAAGCGACCGGGTTGCCTTCGAACCAGTTGAACCGCTCGGTGCTGAGCAGCACGAAGTGGATCATGACGGCGAGGCCGAACAGGAAGACGCCCTGGACGACGAAAACCCGGCGCGGGTCGAAGACCAGCCAGATCTTGTAAAACTTGTCCATCATTTCCATAGCTCCCTTACCCGATCATCGTGAGCGCGGCGGTGGCGGCGTCCTGGAGAGCGGCATAGCCGTTCGGACCAGGGAACCACGGGCGCCACAGCCACACGAGGAAGTGAGCGACAACGGCGACGCCGGTGAACAGCACGAGACCCTTCATATAGATCTCGTGGAGTTCCTTGGCCTCCGCGTCGGTCAGTCCCGACATGGACGTCTTTTCGTCAGCCATAAACTAGCCTCCGACTGAATGGCCACTTGGGCCGACGCCGCGCTGAACCCGCGCGGCAGGGCCCCCGGAGAGTTCTTCAACCGGGGATCGTCATGTCGACTTGAAGCCGACATGGCGAATTCTGGAGCCGCTCAGCGCATGAACGCGAACGGCGCAACGGTGTTGGCTGCTTCGCGCGCCTCGCCGAAGATCGACTTGCCGGTGCTCTTGAACGGGCGCCATGCGCGCGGCAGGAGGCGCCCGAAGGCGGCGACCACCAGGAACAGCGCGGCGAGCGCCCAGAGCAGCACGGTGAACTCCAGCCGGTCGCGCTGGCGCAGCACGGCGAAATCCGTCGAATGTGCAGTGTCGGCCATGGTCGGCTCTCCTGTCTGCGGCCCGTCAGGCCGGCTGGTCGGCCAGCGCGGTCACCCGCGCGGCGGTGATGCGATGCGCCCCTTCGGCCCGCGCGGCCCGCTCGGCCGCGTCGCGAAGGGCTTTTGCGGCGGAGATTCTGGTCAGGACCGGATGCGTCTCGACGATCCGGTCGAAGGCGGCCTTGGCCTCAGGGTCCCAGGGCAGCTCCTCGCGTCCGCGGGTCGGGGTGGGGTCCACCGCGTCGAGGTCGGTTCCGAGAGGCAGGATGTTGAAGAGCGCGTCGAAGAGCGCATTGCACACCTCCTGGATCAGGTAGGTCGCGCCGGCGTAGCCCATGAAGGGCGTGCCGGTGTGCCTGCGGATGATCGCGCCGGGGAAGGACGCGGGAATGTACTGGGGCGCGAACGGCCCCTTCCCCTTCGCTTCCGCCGCATACATCCGTTCGTTGTAGCTGCCGAACAGCACCAGCGGCGGCGTCTTGCGGATGGCCTCGCGCACGGCCGCGTTGTCGGGCTTCACGCCGGCGGAACGCTGGAAGGCGAACGCGCAGGGCAGGCCCATGTCGGCCTCAAGAAAGTTGCGCACGCCGCGCGCGTAGGTTTCGGTCGCCACGATCCCGAAGGAGGCCGTGGCGAAGAAGTCCTGCGTCACCGAGCGCCAGAGGTCCCAGAGCGGCTTGATCGTCGTGTGCTTCTCGCGCGCGATGAAGGGCTCGGGGTCGACGCCGGTCAGCTCGCCCAGCTTGCGCAGGAAGCGCGTGGTGCTGTCGAGGCCGATGGGCGCCTGCAGGTAGGGCCGCTCGAGCGCCTCGCAGAGCTTGCGACCGAACTCGCGGTACATGCAGACGTTGACTTCGGCGAGGGTAAGTTTCGGCACGTCGGCGAGGTGGCTTCCGAGCGGGAAGACCATGTGGACCTCGCAGCCGATCCCCTCGACCAGCCGGCGGATCTCGGCGAGGTCCGACGGCATGTTGAAGGTCCCGTACATCGGGCCGATGATGTTGACCTTGGGCTTCTCGCCGTCCTTGCGGGGCTTGAGCGCCGGGATCTTCTTCGCGCCGAACTCGGTCCAGAGCCACAGGAGCGCGCGGTCGGCGCTCTCCCACTGGTCCTCGTCGATGGTGCGCGGCAGGAAGCGCTTGATGTTGGTGCCTTCCGGCGTGACGCCGCCGCCGATCATCTCCGAAATCGAGCCGGTGACGACCACCGAGGGCAGGTCGCCGTCCAGCGCCTCCCAGGCCCGCTTCATGGCCCCTTCGGTGCCGTGCTGGCCGAGCTCCTCCTCGCCGAGCCCCGTCACGACGATGGGCAGCTCATGCGGCGGCAGCGCGTCGGTGTAGTGCAGGACCGAGGTGACGGGCAGGTTTTCGCAGCCGACCGGGCCGTCGATGATGACCTGAAGGCCCTTGATCGCGGTGAAGGCGTAGACCGAGCCCCAGTAGCCCCCGGCGCGGTCGTGATCGAGGATGAGGGTCATGAGCCGATCGCCTCCTCGTTCGCGCGCAGTTTCGCGACCTTGCGGGCGTATTTCGCCTTGAACTCGGGGCGGTCCTGCGGAACGTCCTCCCACACGCCGGTCGCATGGCCCTCGCCGACGCCGGCGAAGAAGTCCTTCATGCGGTCGAAGCGGTGCTTGTTGCCCATGGCCGCGTTCACGACCTGCGCCAGCGAGCCGGCGCCGGCCGGGCCCATCAGCGGGCGCGCGGAAATCAGGTTGGTGAAGTAGAGGCCCGGCGTCGCGCGCTCCTTGGCGTGCTGGACCACGGGCGTCGTGCCGATGGCGAGGTCGGGGCCGAACTCGTCGACGGCCGCCTTGTCCTGCTCCAGCGAGGCGCGGAACTGCACGCGGACGCCGCGCGCCTCCAGCCACTCGCGGTCCGGCGCGGACCATTTCGTGCGCGGGCAGGCGGTGCCGACATAGGGGACGTCGGCGCCGCTCTCGATCAGCAGCCGCGCGACGAGAAGCTCGGAGCCCTCGTAGCCGGAGACCGTGACCCGGCCGTTGATCGGCTGGCCCGACAGCGCGCCGCGGATGGCCGGGAGCATGGCGTTCTGCGCCTCGGCGATCTTCTCGGCGGAGACGCCTGCGGCCTCGCCCACCGCCTTCAGCCAGGCGGCGGTTCCATCGACGCCGACGGGGGCGGAGCCGACGACAGGGCGCCCGGCGGCCTCGAACTCGCGCACGCTCGCGGTGTAGAACGGGTGGATCGCGCCGACAACGGCGCAGTCGAGCGCGGCGTAGAGCTCGCGCCACTCGCGGGTCGGCACGACCGGGCCGGCGGCGAGGCCCATGGGAGCAAGCATGGCCGCGATCCCCATCGGGTCGGCCGGGAACATCTCGCCGAGCAGCGTGACGGTGGGGCGCTCCTCGCGGGCGCGCGGGGCCGCGACCGGGCCGGCGGCGGCCTCCTTGCGGGCGTAGTTCAGCATCGCGCCGGCCAGGACGTCCTTGGCCTCGGCATGGGTCGGCACGCCGAAGCCCGGCACGTCGATGCCGACGACGCGCACGCCGTTGATCTCCTTGGGAAGCAGCTGGAGCGGCACGCCGGAGGCGGTCGGCACGCAGAGATTGGTCACGATGACGGTGTCGTAGCGCTCGGGGTCGGCGAGTTCGTGGACGGCGTCGCGCACGTCCTCGAACAGCTTGCCGGTGACGAGGCTCTCGGAGTTGAACGGGACGTAGCCGACGGTCCGCTTCGCGCCGTAGAAGTGCGACGTGAAGGTCAGGCCGTAGACGCAGCAGGCCGATCCGCAGAGCACGGACGCCGTCCGCCGCATGCGGAGCCCGACGCGAAGCGATCCGAACGCAGGGCACATCGACTGCGGCTTGTCGTGCGGGCCGACCGGATAGTCGGCCGCGTAGCGGGCCAGCGTCTCGGACTTGCCGGCGGCTGCGGCGGCGGCCTGCAGCGTCGCCTTGCCGGCGTGACAGCCGGCGCCGTCCTCAAGCCTGGGCGGCGTCGCCTCTGGGCTGGTGGCCGCCGGCTTGTGCGCCATGGCCTCGGCCTCGCGCCGCATCGTCCCGGCCCGCTTCGTCATCGCGACGGCCTCCGCGCGCATGTCGGCCGCCTCGTTGGCGAGCGGCGTGCGGCCGGCCTCGTCGTAGAGCGCCTCGCCGGCGGCTGCTGTGGTGCGGGGATCGTCCATGGCTCAGACCTCGTCGTAGACGATTTCGAGCGACGGCTTCGGCGCATAGCTCGCGCCGCGCATGTCGGCCTGGGAGGCCGGTCTCAGAGTCACGTCGCCGCCGGTGTCCTCGGGCGAGAACAGGCCCAGCAGCCCGTCCTGCGTGAGCGGCTTCGGCCGCATCGGCGGAGCCTCGGCGACATTGGTGGCCAGATCCTCGAAGACGCTCGCCCACTGCGTGCCGGGGCGGCCGATGATCTCGTAGTTCGCCGATTTCTTGCGAATGTCGTCGTTGGCCGGGATCGCCGCCAGGACGGGGATGCCCACGGCTTCCGCGAAGGCCGACGCCTCGCCGGTGCCGTCGTCCTTGTTGATGACCAGGCCCGCGACGCCGACGCTGCCGCCCATCTTGCGGAAGTATTCCACCGCGGAGCAGACGTTGTTGGCGACATAGAGGCTCTGGAGGTCGTTGGAGCCGACGACGATCACCTTCTGCGCCATGTCCCGCGCGATCGGCAGGCCGAAGCCGCCGCACACGACGTCGCCGAGGAAGTCGAGCAGGACGTAGTCGAAGTCCCAGTCGTGGAAGCCCAGCTTCTCCAGCGTCTCGAAGCCGTGGATGATGCCGCGTCCGCCGCAGCCGCGGCCGACCTCCGGGCCGCCGAGCTCCATCGCGAACACGCCGTCGCGCTTGAAGCAGACGTCCTCGACGCGCAGCTCCTCGCCGGCGAGCTTCTTCTTAGTGGAGGTCTCGATGATCGTCGGGCAGGCCTTGCCGCCGAAGAGCAGCGAGGTGGTGTCCGACTTCGGGTCGCAGCCGATCAGCAGCACGCGCTTGCCCTGCTGGGCCATCATGTAGCTGAGGTTCGAGAGCGTGAAGCTCTTGCCGATGCCCCCCTTGCCGTAGATCGCGATGATCTGCGTCTTCTTGGTGGGCTCGGTCGTCACAGGCGCGTCCGGCTCCTGCGAGGCCTCGGCGCGCAGCGCGTCGACCATGTCGGCGAGGTTGGGAACGTTTCCGTCAGCGGGGGTCATCAGGCCCTCCAATCCAGAATCATCTTGAGGCAGGCGGCGTCCTCGAACGCGGTGCGGTAGGCGGCGTCCGCATCGGCGGCGGGGGCGTGGTGGGTGATCAGGCCGGAGAGATCGAGAAACCCCTCCTCGATCAGCGCGCGGGTGGCCGCGACGTCGGCCGGCGTGAACTCGGCGGCGATGCGCAGCCGCGTCTCGCGCATGAAGGCGGGCGGAAAGGCGAAGGAGACGCGGTCGTAGAAGCCCGCGAGCACGATCTCGCCGCCGCGGGAAAGGCG
Source organism: uncultured Rhodobacterales bacterium (assembly GCA_964352995.1). Classification (GTDB taxonomy): domain Bacteria; phylum Pseudomonadota; class Alphaproteobacteria; order Rhodobacterales; family Rhodobacteraceae; genus Rubrimonas. The sequence continues at coordinate 4,292 of CAYGUQ010000003.1, read as the reverse complement.
CGCGATGGCCTGGTCGAGCACGCCCTCGGCGCCGCTGGCGTCGTATATGGCGTGATAGTCGCGGCGCTCGTCGGTCTCCGGATCGATCACGTCGTAGCCCATCGCGCCGGCGCGCCGATCCGGGTTGGTCTCCCAGACCGTCGGGGCGTCGCCGCCGGCGGCGACCGTGAGGCGGGCGATCAGCCGGCCGAGGACGCCGTGGCCGATGATGAGGTCGGGATTGCGCCCGCCAGCGATGGCGTGGCGCGCCGTGGCCGCCAGCGCGATCAGCACGCCCTGCTCGCCAAGGCCCGACGCGATGCGGATGGCGCGCTGTCCGGGGAGCACGAGGCGCTGCGAGGCGCCGCCGAACAGGCCGCGGACCGGGCCGAAGCAGCGGGCGCCCGGCGCGAACACCGCGTCGCCGACGCGGAAGCCCGACCCGGGGCCGGCCTCGACCACTTCGCCGACCGATTCGTAGCCGGGAACAAGCGGATAGCCCATGCCGGGAAAGGCCGGCATCGCGCCCGACCAGAGCAGGCGCTCGGTGCCGGTGCTGACGCCGCTGAAGGCGATGTCGACGACGATGTCGCCATCCTGCGGCGCATCCAGCGCGAGGTCGGCGACCGAGAGGCTTCGGGGCTTCTCCATGACGACGGCGGTGGTGCGCATCGGTCTCCTCCTTCGGTGGGCGGCTGGGTCGTTGAGAGCGCCCGACGCCTGCCTCGTCCGTGTCATGTCATCCTAAAATGACGGTCAACTATGTCAAGTTAAGTTTACAGCTTGCGGCATCGAGCGGCGGGCGTCGCTGCGTCGTCAGGGCGTCGCCACCAGCACGCGAGCCAGCATCGGCCGAGCGGTTCGCGCCTCGCGCACGGTCCCGAAACCGGCCGACCTGAGCAGTGCGGTCAGCTCCGCCGCCGTCCGCGGACGTCCGGAGCCCATCGCGAGGAGGTAGAATCCGAAATAGGCGTCCCCGACAGGCTCGGCGCCCGGCGTGCCGGCCATCGTCTCCGCCACCATGACGGCCCCGCCGGGCGGCGTGGCCTTGCGCACGTTGCCCAGCAGGCGCAGGGCCGGCCCATCGTCATGGTCGAAGCAGACGCGGATCAGCGAAATGAGGTCGTATCCCTGCGGAAGGGCGTCGTTGAAGAAGTCTCCGCCGAAAGCCCGCGCCGCGACGCCCTCCGCAGCGAATCGCGCCTCGGCGCGGCCTGCGACGGCCGGCAGATCGAACACCGCGAGATCGAGGCCCGGCGCCGCCTTCGACGCGGCCGAAACGAAGCGCCCCTCACCGCCGCCGACGTCCAGCAGCCTGCGCCGGCCCCGCAGCGGGGCGGCCGCCACCACGTCCTCGAGGAATGTCGCCTGGCTCGCCGCCATCAGGGCCGAGTAGTCCGCAACCTTCTCGGGCGTCAGGGCCCCGGCGGCGGCGTTGCGCGAATAGGCCCAGTAGTCGCCGATTCGCCCGCCGCGATTCCGGAGCAGCGCCACCGGATCGGCGAGGTCGGCGTAGAGCGCGGCATGGTGCTCCACCATCTCCCGCACGCCGGCGGCGCCGAGCATGGCGGCGCCGAGATCCCCCAGCGTCCAGCGCCCGTCGTCGCAGCGCTCGGCGAGCCGCAGCGAGGCGGCCGCGCGCAGCAGCCGTTCCGCGGCGTCGCGCTCAAGCCCGATTCGACGCGCGACCGCGTCGAGCGGCAGGGGCTCGTCGGCCAGCGCTTCGAAGACGCCGAGCTTCACGCAGGAATACAGGATCTGGCTGTAGACGAAGCCGGCGGTGAGGTCGAAGAGCGCCCGCGCGCTTCTGAGCGCGACGGGCCGCGTGAACGGGAACCCGGCGGCCCAGCGCTGGAACCGGGCGTCTCTCAGCCGCGCGTTGCGGAACCGCCGCCAGCGGTCGCGCAGCGACATGCGCCGAGGCGCGCCCGGCCCCTCGGCCGCGCCGCCCTCAAGCGACGCTTGCGACAAGGCTCTTGGGCGCCAGACGCCGGGCCTGGAGCTTCACGAGTTCGCGCAGTTCGCCCGCGCCGGGACAGGGCGGGATCGCCGCGACGGCCTCGCCGATGAGCGCCTCGAGCCGCGCCACGGCGCCGGGGACGCCGAGCGCCGCGACGGCGTTTGGCCGGGCGTGGGCGCCGTCCTGCCCGCAGGGTTTGCCGATGTCGCCTTCCGCGCCCATCGCGTCGGCGAGGTCGTCGGCTACCTGATAGGCGGCGCCGAGTCGCGCGCCGACCGCACGCCACGGGCCGGGGGCGGCCCCGGCCGCGACGGCGCCCGCGGTCGTCGCCGCGACGAAGAGCGCGCCGGTCTTGGCGCGGTGGTAGGCCTCCACGTCGACGGCCGTCTCGCTCTCCCAGCCCTGCCCGGCGGTGATGCCGTGCGGCATGCCGACGGCGCGCGCCACGACGAGCGTGACGGCGGCGGCGGCGGCGGGGTCGGCGGGCGCGGCGCGCGCGATCGCCTCGAATGCGGCGACGATCAGCGCGTCCCCGGCCAGCAGCGCGAGCGCCTCGCCATGGGCGGCGTGCACCGAGGGCAGGCCGCGCCGCGTCGCGGCGTCGTCGAAGCACGGCATGTCGTCGTGCACGAGAGAGGCGCAGTGCAGCAGCTCGAGCGCCGCGGCGCCGGCGTCCGCCAGGGTCGGGTTCGGCTCGCCGCAGGCCGCCGAGACGGCGAGGAGAAGGCGCGGACGGACGCGCCCGCCGCCGGGGAAGACGCCATGACGCAGGGCCGCGGCGAGTTTCGGCGGGGCTCCGGGGCCTTCGGCGCGGCGCAGCGCCGCCTCCAAGGCCGCCTCGATGCGCGCTCCCTGGTCCATGGCGGCGATCTCCCCGGTCTGACAGGCGTTGTCCGCTTCGCCTGTCGTTGTTACTGTCAACAAGAGTGGACAGTCGCCAGCTTCAAGTCAACAATCAAGGCGACGTGACGGCCGGGAAGGAGCGACCCTCTTGAAGGGAGGTGCGATACGCAGCGCGAGCCGCGCCCTTGTGGTCGGCGCCGGGGTCGGCGGGCTGAGCGCTGCGGCCCGGCTGGCCGCGGCGGGCCTCGACGTGACGGTGCTGGAGCGCGCGCCGACGCCCGGCGGCAAGATGCGCGAGCTCTCCCCCGCTGGCAGGCCCCTCGACGCGGGACCGACCGTCTTCACGATGCGCTGGGTGTTCGACGAGCTGTTCGACGACTGCGGCGCGGCCTTCGACGACGCGGCGACGCTGCTGCCGGTCGACCTGCTTGCGCGGCATGGCTGGACGGACGGCTCGCGCTTCGACCTCTTCGCCGACCCCGAAAGGGCCGAGGACGCAGTGGCGGCCTTCGCAGGCCCCGACGAGGCGCGCCGTTACGGGGCCTTCCGCGAACGGGTGCGGCGCATATACACGGCTCTGGAGCGGCCCTTCATCGCCGGACAGAAGCCGGGAATGGCTCAACTGCTTGGTCGGGTGGGGCTTTCGCGGCTGCCGGCGCTGCTGGAGACGACGCCGTTCCAGACGATGGCGTCGGCGCTCGCCGACAGTTTCGAGGACGCGCGGCTGCGGCAGCTCTTCGGGCGCTACGCGACCTATTGCGGCTCCTCGCCCTATGCGGCGCCCTCCACCCTGATGCTGGTGGCCCATGTCGAACTCGACGGCGTGTGGATCGTCGAGGGCGGGATGCATCGCGTCGCGCGGGCGCTTGAGCGGCTCGCGGTCTCGCGCGGGGCGGTCTTCCGCTACGACGCCCATGTCGCGGAGATCGAGGTCGAGGGCGGGCGCGCGCGCGGCGCGAGGCTCGCCACGGGCGAGCGCATCCCGGCCGACCTCGTGGTCTTCAACGGCGACGTGGGCGCGCTGGCGTCGGGGCGGCTCGGCGCGGCCTGCGCGAAGGCGGTTCCGCCGGTTCCGGTGGCGCAGCGCTCGATTTCCGCCCTCGTCTGGTCGGCGGAGGCGGAGCCCGCAGGGTTCGACCTCGCGCGCCACAGCGTGTTCTTCGACGCCGTGGACTATGCGCGGGAGTTCCGCGCGATCTTCGCCGAGCGGCGCGTCGGCGAGGCCCCCACCGTCTACGTCTGCGCGCAGGACCGCGGCCCGGACGCCACCGAGGGCCCGGGCGGGCCGGAGCGGCTGCACATCCACGTGAACGCCCCGGCCGACGGCGACGCCGCGCCCATGAGCGAGAAGGAAATCGCCAGATGCCAGTCGATGACGCTCGACCACCTCTCCCGCTGCGGGCTGACGCTGACGCTGAGGGAGGACGCGACGATCCTCACGCCGCCGCAGGGCTTCGAGGCGCTGTTTCCGGCCCCGTGGGTCGTCCTCCCGAAGAGCGCGCCCCCCGTC
>CAYGUQ010000002.1:0-38827 GCA_964352995.1 uncultured Rhodobacterales bacterium | reverse complement strand
GGGCGAACTCGCTGCAGCGCCCGCCCCTGCCGCCCTTTCCGCGCAGCGTCACGGTCGTCTCGCCTCCCGAGAGCAGCACGACGGGCGGCGCGAAGGGCCGTCCGCGCAGCGCGATCTCGCGCGCGATGGCGCCGTGGACGCGCGCGACCTCGCGCGATTCGCCCTCCACCGCGTCGGACAGGATCGCCGCCGCCACGCCCTCGGCCTCCGCAGCGGCCGCCGCCGCCTCAAGCGAGATCCGCGCCGAGGCGATGACGCGGGTCTCGGCGCGCGCCAGCCGCGGATCGTCGGGCGTCGGGGCGGCGCAGTCGGGGCCGTTGATCCAGTCCGTCACGGCCGGCGGCAGCGCCATGCCGTAGCGCGCGATCACGTCGAGCGCGGCCTGGCGCCCGGTCGCGTCGGCCACCGTCGGGCCGGAGGCGACCAGCGCGGGGTCGTCTCCGGGAATGTCGGAGACGACGAGCGACAGTACGCGGGCGGGATGCGCCATCGCCGCGAGCCGGCCGCCCTTGATGCGGCTGACATGCTTGCGCACCGCGTTCATCGCCGAGATGGGCGCGCCGGAGGCCAGCAGCGCCGCGTTCACCGCCTGCTCGTCGGCGAGCGTCAGGCCCTCGGGGGGCGCCGGCAGCAGCGCCGACCCGCCGCCGCAGACGAGCGCGACGACGAGATCGTCCTCCGTCAGGCCCGACACCGCCGCCATCAGCTTCGCGGAGGCGGCGAGCCCCGCCGCGTCGGGAACGGGGTGCGCGGCCTCCAGCACCTCGACATGGCGGCAGGGCGCGGCGTAGCCGTAGCGCGTGACGACGACGCCGGTGAGCGGTCCGGCGCCGGGAACCTTCTCCCACAGCGTCTCGAAGGCGGCGGCGAGCTGGGCGGCCCCCTTGCCGGCGCCGACGACGACCGTGCGCCCCTGCGGCGGGGCCGGCATGTGGGCGGCGAGCGCCTTCTCCGGGTCCGCCGCCGCCACCGCCGCCTCGAAGAGCCGCGCCAGGAACGCGCGCGCGTCCTCCCGCCAGTTCGCCGTCATCTCGCCGTCCCCCCGTTTCTTGGGCGAGACCCTAGGGCGCGGCGCCGGCGGGAGAAAGAGGGCTCAATACGCCTTGTCGGTGCGCAGCAGGCTCAGTGGCGTGCGGAGCAGGATCAGGACGTCGAGCCAGATCGACCAGTTCTCGATGTAGTAGAGGTCGTGCTCGAAGCGCTGGCGCAGGGCGTCGGGCTGGTCGATCTCGCCGCGCAGGCCATGGATCTGCGCCCAGCCGGTGATGCCGGGCTTGGTGCGGTGGCGCGCGGAGTAGCCGGCGACGATCTCGCCGAAGGCCTGGGACTGGCTCGACACCGCGTTGACGACATGGGGCCGCGGGCCGACCAGCGACAGCGCGCCGCCAAGCACGTTCACGAGCTGCGGCAGCTCGTCGATCGAGGTCTTGCGGATGAAGCGGCCGACGCGCGTCACCCGGTCGTCGCCCTTGGTCACGACGCGCCGGGCGGTCGGGTCGGCGGCCTCCGCGCGCATCGAGCGGAACTTCCAGACCTCGACCTCGCGGTTGTTGTAGCCGTGGCGCTTCTGTTTGAAGATCACCGGGCCGGGGCTGTCGAGCTTCACCGCCAGCGCCGTCAGCGCCAGCACCGGCGAGAGCGCCGCGAGCGCGCAGGAGGCGACCGTCACGTCGAGCGCGCGCTTGGCCAGCGCGCCCATGCCGCGCATCCGGCGCTGCGACAGCGCGATCAGCCCGGACTCGCGGCGGCGAAAGCTGAAGTCGTCGGAGAACGCGGCGAGTCGGATGTCCACCGGCAGCACCCAGAGCCGGCCGAGCAGCTTCAGGATGCGCGCCTCCGCGCTCACCGGCAGGGTGATGATCAGCATGTCGACATGGGCGATGCGCGAGAACGCGATCAGCTCGGCGATGCCGCCGAGCTTGCGCGCGCCGGCCACCAGCGGCGGCGAGCGCTCGTCGTCGCGGTCGTCAAACAGCGCGCAGATGCGGATGTCGTTGTCGGGCGAGGCCTCCAGCGTGCGGATCAGGCGCTCGGCGTGCGGGCCGCCGCCGACCACCACCGCGCGGCGCTCGGTGAGCCCGGCGCCCACGCACCAGTCCACGGTCGAGGCGGTCAGCACGCGCGCCAGCGCCAGGACGCCGGCGCCGACGAGGATGGAGTCGGCGAGCCCATGGGCCCAGCTGGCGGGGCCGACGCCCTCCATCAGCGCCGCGAAGCAGAGCGCCGCGGCGGCGAGGCCGGCCATCGCCCGGCCGTAGCCGGCCCCGAAGCGCCGCAGCGCGCCGACGCCGTAGCCCCCGAGCGCGCGGGCGATCATGGTGGCCAGCAGCGCGAGCGCGCAGGCCGCGATCAGCGCCGTCAGCGCCGAGAGCGGCGCGTCCTTCGGCCAGCTTCGCGCCCCGCCCCAGAGCGCGAGGGCCAGCAGCGCGGTCTCGCCGATCTGGCAGAAGAAGCCGATGATCGCCGGCGTCGTCGAGACATGGCGCAGGGCCGCGGCTTCGCGCGCGGCCTCCTCGCTGAGCTCGGGGGCGATCTCCGCGTCGGCCAGCGCCTCGCTCTGGCTGCGCAGGGCGTCGATCGAGATGTCGGACCAGCGGTCGGATACGGCCATGGGGAACTCCGGCGGCGAACGGAAAGCGCGTCACGCGTCGGAACATGGCCCTGCGGTCGTTAGCGCCTTCTGAAGCGCGGACCCAAAAGCGGGCGTCGGAAACGAAAACGCCGGGCGCGTGGCCCGGCGTCGAAACCTCGCCGTCGCGCGGCGGCGCCGCGCGGGCGGCGTCAGGTCAGCGAGAGCGAGCCCGCGGAGGCCCGGCCGTCGCGCCCGGTCTCAAGCTCGTAGGACAGCGCCTGACCGTCGTTCAGCGTGCGCAGGCCGGCGCGCTCGACGGCCGAGATGTGGACGAACACGTCCTTGCCGCCGTCGCTCGGTTCGATGAACCCGAAACCCTTGGTGGCGTTGAACCACTTCACAGTTCCCTGAGGCATGTCAGCTCCGTAGATTCTCCTCGGACCGCCCGCGACATGCGGCGGCCATGGCGCAGTCGTCAGGCATCGAAACTGCGACCGGGTCTCGGAGCAGGCGTTCAATAGCAGATCAACTCGCGCAAAAAAGATACCTATTGCGCCCATTCGGAGCAAGAGTTTCGCCGATGACCGGTCCTCACGCCTCGATGCGGGCGCGCAGGGCGTCATGGCTCGCGCGGTCGAGCGGCCAGCCCCACATGATGGCGACGGCGGCGAGCTTCAGGACCACCGGCGCGGCGGCGTAGAGCAGCGAGAGCGTCGTGAGCGCGGCGGGCGCGTTCTCCCCGCCGGCGACGAAGCCGGCCGCGTCGAGCGCGATCAGCGCGGCCCCGCCGGAGAGCGCCAGCGCCGCCTTGGTCGCGACCGACCACAGCGCGAAGAAAAGCCCGGTGCGCTGCGCGCCGGTCGCGGCGGTGTCGAGGTCGACGACGTCGGCCTGGATCGCCGGCGGCAGCGACAGGTCGGCGCCGAGCGCGAGGCCGGTCAGCACGCAGATCGCGGTGAAGGCCGCGACGTCGCCGGGCCCGAGCAGCGGCACGAAGGCGAAGACGGCGCAGGTGAAGAGCATCGCGCCGCCCCAGGCGCGGTGCTTGGACCAGCGCCGCGCCGCCCAGGACCAGAGCGGCATCCCCGCCACGGCGCAGAGGAAGTAGATCAGCAGGAGCCAGCCTGCGTCGGGCGCGCGCAGCACGTTGTCGATGAAGAACAGGAACAGGCCCGCCGGCAGGGCGTTTGCGGCGCCGTTGAGGAAATAGGCCAGCAGCAGGCGGCGGAAGGGCGCGTTGCGCCTGAGCGCGGCCAGCGCCTCGCCCGCGGAGACCGCGCTGCGGCTGTGGTCGGCGGGCTCCGGCGCCAGGCTCACCGCGACGACGGCGCCGAGCGGCAGGCCGACGGCCACGAAGATCGCGACCGCGCGCAGGCCGCCGCTGGAGTCGTCGGCGAGGTTGTAGAGCACCACCGCCAGCACGGTTCCAAGCAGCGCCGAGCCCTCGCGCCACGCCGTCACGCGCGCGCGGCCGGCGTAGTCGGGGTCGATCTCGGCGCCCCAGGCGTAATAGGGGGTCAGCGCCACGGTCCACGCCAGCGTCAGCGCCGTCAGCCAGATCGCGGCGTGCGCGAAGCCGGCGCCGGGCGGCGGGACGAGCAGCATCCAGACCGCCAGCGCCACCAGCGGCGCCGAGACCAGCGTCCAGATCCGCCGCCGGCCCACACGATTGCGCGAGCGGTCGGTCACCCAGCCCATCAGCGGGTCCGTCACGGCGTCGAGCAGGCGCGCGGCGATGAAGAGGCCGCCGAGCGCAGCCAGCGCGACGCCCTGCGTCTCGGCGTAGAACGGCGCGACGTAGACGTAGACGGGAAAATAGAGCGCCGCGAGCGGCGCCGCCGGCAGGGCGTAGGCCGCGAGTGCGCGGGTCGAGAGGGTCATCGCGGCTCCTTCAGGGCTGCGCCGGGCGCGGGCCGCCGTTGCGCGCGGAGATGGCGCGCGGGGCGCGTTCGGCCAGCCGCATCACGATCACGTAGGCTGAGCGCCCCCGGCGCGGTCAGCCGTCGCGACGCCTCCCCGCCCGGCCCGCGAGCACCCCGGCGCCGGCGCCCAGCAGCAGGGCGGCCGCGCCCGTCAAGCCGAGCAGCGCGCCGCCGGCGCCCTTGAGGCCCTCCCACGCCGCTGCGAGGCTTCCCTCGATCGCGCCGTGGCCGAGTGCGAAGAGCAGCGCGAAGTCGGCCAGCGCCGCCAGCGTCCAGCCGGCGCCGGCGAGCGCCGTGGCGGGGCGGACCAGCGCGCCGAGGCCCGCCCCGAGCGCCGCGGCGAGCGGCAGCGTCTGGCGCCAGTCGCGCAGCTCGCCCGGCGTCTCCGTCGCGACATGAAAGGCCGCCGCCGCCGCGCCGGCGAGCGCGAAGAGCAGCGCCGCCCAAGCACGCGACGGGGCGCGCGACGGGGCGCGCGACGGCCCTGCCGCCGCGGGGGGCGCGGGATCAGACAGAGGCGCGGCGCAGGGTGAGCTGCGTCACGTCGGTGGTCTCCGCGCGGAAGCAGGCGGCGCAGACGGCGAGGTAGAAGTTCCACATCCGCCGGAACCGCTCGTCGAAGCCCATGGGCGCGATTTCGTCCCACGCCGCGTGGAACGCGTCGCGCCTGCGCGGGAGCGTGGCGCGGTAGCTCTGGCGGAACTCGTGGCTCTCCACCCAGTCGAGCCCCGCCCTGCCCGTCTCCCGCCGCAGCGCCGACGGGCATGGCAGGAAGCCGCCGGGGAAGATGTACTTCTGGATGAAGTCGGCGCTCTCGCGGTAGCCGTCGAACAGCCGGTCGGCGATGGTGATGATCTGCAGCGTCGCCTGCCCGCCCGGCTTCAGCCGCTCGCGCACGGTGTCGAAGTAGACCGGCCAGTACTGCTCGCCGACCGCCTCGAACATCTCGATGGAGGCCACGCCGTCGTAGTTCCCGCGTTCGTCGCGGTAGTCGCGCATGACGATCTCGACGCGCTCTGCGAGCCCGGCCTCGAAGACGCGGCGCTTGGCGAAGTCGTGCTGCTCGCGGCTGATGGTCAGACCGGTCACGTTGAGCCCGCGCACGCCCGCGGCGTATTCGGCGAAGCCGCCCCAGCCGCAGCCGATCTCCAGCACGCGCTGGCCGGGCTTCGCGCCCATCCGGTCGCAGATGGCGGCGTATTTCGCCGTCTGCGCCTCCATCAGCGGTTCGTCGTCGCGACGGAACAGCGCCGAGGAGTAGGTCATGCTCTCGTCGAGCCACTTGGCGTAGAAGTCGTTGCCGAGGTCGTAGTGCGCGGCGATGTTGCGCGCCGAGCCGCGCCGCGAGTTGCGGTTCATCAGGTGGCGCAGCCGCTCCACCAGCCGGCTCAGCGTGCGCCCCGTCAGGCTGCGCGCCACCGTGTCGTTGTTGAGCAGCGCCGCGTCGAGCACGGCCTGAAGGTCGGGCGTGTCCCACCAGCCGTCCATGTAGGCTTCGGCGAAACCGAGCTCGCCGTCGCGGATCATGCGCCAGAAGAGCCGCGGCTCGCGCACCAGGATCACGCCGTCGGGCCCCGGCCGCGCCCCCTGCGCGACATGGCGGCGACCGTCCGGCAACACGAAGGTCAGGCTGCCGACGTCGATCCGCCCGACGATGGCGAAGACGGTGTGGAACCAGCGCGGCGCGCCGTCCATGGAGATGATGCTCATGTCGCCGACCCCTCGCGCCGCACAACGATCTTGTCGTCCCCCGGATGGCCGAGGAACCGCGCGCCCTTCAGCCAGAGCCGCAGCGCCTGCCAGTGGATCGCGGCGATCACCTTCAGCGCGGCCCAGGGCGTCAGCAGGCCGATGCGCGCGAGCGCGGCGTCGGTCAGCGGCGCGGCCCGGCCGGACTGCGTGGCGATCAGGTAGTCGCCGTTCGCATCGGCCTGCTTGATGCGGATCGAGAGCCGCTCGCCGGGCGGGCGCAGGGTGAAGCGGTAGGTCTGCTCCATCGGGATGAAGGGAGAGACGAAGAACTCCTTGAGCCGGCTGTGGCGCACGGCGCCGTCCTCGTCGGGCTCGGCGGCCATGACGTAGGGGTGCTGGTCGCCAAAAGTGTTCTTCACTTCGTAGATCACGCTTTGCAGCCTATCCTCCTGATCGTAGCAGTAAAGGACCGACAAGGGGTTGAACGCATAGCCGAGCAGCCGCGGCATCGCCAGCAGCATCACGCGCGCTGGGCGCGGGCGGCCGGCCTCGGCGAGCCGCGCCTCGACCCAGGGGCGCAGCCGGCTTCCGTCGCGCGCCCCGTGGTCGCGCCGCCGCACCGAGAAGAGGTTGAACCGGTCGATGGAGAGCAGCCTGAGGCGGCCCGCCACCGTCTCCATCCGGTCGACGTCGATCAGCAGCGTGGCGACGCGGTAGCGGAACTGGTGGCCGAAGGGCTGGAGGCGCATGTGCATCACCTCGCCCTCGTAGAGCATGGCGTCCGGCGGGCGCGCGGCCTCGGCGGGGGCGCTCATTGCGCGGCGATCCGGGCGGCGCGCTGGAACGGCGCGCCGTAGTCGCGGCCCCATTCGGGGCGGGCGCCGAGGGCGTGGGCGACGCGCAGGCCGGCGCGCAGCGCGTCCTCGTGGAAGCCGTAGCCGAGCCATGCGCCCGCGTGCCAGACGCCGCCGCTGCCCTGCACGGCGTCCATCGCCCCCTGCGCGTCGAAGGCGGCGCCGTCGTAGCGCGGATGGGCGTAGGCGAACTCGCGGAACACCAGCGCCGGGTCCGGCTCGACATGCGGGTTCAGCGTCACGAACAGGTCTCGAGACGCATCGAGGCTCTGAAGGCGGTTCATCCAGTAGCTGACGGCGACGGGCCGCTCGCCTGCGCCCTCGGCGCTCATCAGGTTCCAGCTTGACCAGACCTTGCGCCGCGCCGGCATGAGCCGCTTGTCGCGGTGCAGCACGGCGCGGTTGGCGGTGGTGCGGAAGGCGCCGAGCGTGGCGCGCTCCTCCGCGTCGGCGTCGGCCAGCAGCGCCAGCGCCTGCGGCCCGTGAACCGCCAGCACGGCATGGTCGAACACGTCGTCCGTGCCGTCGTCCAGCCTCACCCGCACGCGCCCGGCCTCGCGCGAGACCGAGACGGCGCCGACGCCCGCCTGCGCCCGCGGCCCCAGCTTCTGGAGCACGCGCGAGACGTATTCGCGCGAGCCGCCCTCCACCGTGCGCCACTTCATCGCGTCGCCGAGGCCGGTGTAGAGGTCGTGGTTGTCGAAGAAGCGCAGGAAGCTCTCGGCGGGAAAATCCAGCATCGAGGACATCGGCGTCGACCAGATCGCGCCGCCCATCGGCAGGATGAAGCGGTCGCGGAACCAGCCCGAGAAGCCGCGCGAGGCCAGCCAGTCGCCCAGCGACACGCCCGCCGCGCGCCCGGCGGCGAGGTCTCCCGGCGCCGTTCTGCAGAAGCGCAGCACCTCGCGGAACACCCACAGGAAGCGCGGGTCGACCATGTTGCGGCGCTGGGCGAAGATCGTGTCGAGGTTGTCGCAGGCGTACTCCAGCGCGCCGGAGTTCAGCGAGAAGCCGAAGGACATGTCCGACTGCTTCGTCTCGACGCCGAGCCAGTCGAAAAGCGCGGTCAGGTTGGGATAGTTGCGGTGGTTGAACACGATGAAGCCGGTGTCCACCGCGATCCGGGAGCCGTCGTAGTCGACATCCACGGTGTTGGCGTGGCCGCCGAAGCGCGCCTCCTTCTCGAACAGCCGGACCTCGGCGATCTCCGACAGCGCAAGGCTGGCCCCGAGCCCGGCCGCGCCGGAGCCGATCACTGCGATCTTCACGTCTTTCCGTCTCCCCCTCAGGCGGCTTCGCGCAACGCCTTGTACGCCGCCAACGCCCGCTCGCGACCCTGACTAAGCGCGATCAGCGGTTTCGGGTAGGGTTGTCGCGGCGACAGGCCCCATTTCCGGGGCGCTGCGTCGAAGAAATTCAGGGCGTCCTCGCCCGGCGTGCGGCTTTGTTCGGCGATCCAGCGCTCGCGATACTTCCGGCCAGGATCGAACTTCTCGACCTGCGTGGCGGGATTGAAGACGCGGAAGAACGGCGCGGCGTCGGGCCCGGAGCCGGCCGCCCACTGCCAGCCCATCGCGTTGGAGGCGACGTCCCAGTCGATCAGGCATTCGCGGAACCACGCCTCGCCGACGCGCCAGTCGGTCATGAGGTGCTTCGTGAGGTAGGACGCGACGAGCATCCGGGCGCGGTTGTGCATGCGGCCGGTGACGTACATCTCGCGCATCGCGGCGTCGATGGCGGGCTCGCCGGTCATGCCGCGCCGCCACGCCTCTGCGTCGTCGTTGTCGCCGCGCCACGGGAAGTCGTCCCACTCCTCGCGCCAGTTGCGGCTCGTCAGGCGGGGCGTGTGGAACAGCAGGTGGTAGGCGAACTCGCGCCAGACGATCTCCTTCAGGAACGTCTCCGGCCCCGACCCGCCCTCGCGCTCCTGCGCGGCGCGGCCGGCATGCCAGACTGTGCGCGGCCCGATCTCGCCGAGCGCGAGGTTCTCCGAAAGCCCGGACGTTCCCGACATATCGAGCCGGTCGCGCGCGTCGGCGTAGGCGCCGACCCTGCCGCCGAGGAACGCGCCGAGCCTGCCCTGCGCCGCCGCCTCGCCGACATTGGCGTGCCGCGCGACGATCGCGGCGCCGCGGTTCATCCGCCGGCCGAGGCCCCAGTCGTCGAGACTGTCGGATGCCGGCCAGTTTTGCGGCGCCGGGATGCGCGAGGGCGCGGCGTCGGGCGCGGCGGGCTCGCGCTGCGAGACCGCGCGCCAGAACGGGGTGTAGACCTTGTAGAAGCCGCCCGAGCCTGTCTCGACTGTCCAGGGCTCGAAGAGCAGCGAGCCGTTGACGCTGCGCGCCTCCAGCCCCCGCTCCTTCAGTCCCGCCTTGACGGCCTCGTCGCGCTCGCGCGACGGCGCGTCGTAGAGCCGCGACCAGATCGCGCGCCGCGCGCCGGTCTCCTCGGCCAGCGCCAGAAGCGTCTTCAGCGCGTCGCCGCGGCGCAGGATCAGGCGCGAGCCCTTCTCGGCGAGGCGCGCCGAGAGGTCCCGCAGGCTCTCGCCCAGGCGCCAGAGCGGCGCGGCGCCCCAGTCCTCGACCAGCGGGTCGAGCACGAAGACGGGAACGACCGGCCCTTCCGCCGCCGCCGCCGCGAGGGCGGGATGGTCGGAGAGGCGCAGGTCGCGGCGCAGCCAGAGAAGCGTCGTCTCGGTCATCGCGCGAACATATCCCGCCGACGGCGCTTGGCGAGGGCGCCTTGAGGGGCGTCGCTCGGCGCCGCATTGCGCGGCGGCGGCGGCGGCGCAGGCGCCGCGCATTGCGGCATTCCGTCCAGGAAGATGCGGGACAGTCACCGAGGATTTGCAAATCCTTCAGCATTTTCCGTAGCATTGACGATACCGCGGCGCGCCCGACAGCGTAGCTGAGACGCAGAGGCGCGCCCGCGCAAGCGCAGGAGGAGGACCACGCAGCCAAGGAGAAGACATGGTCAAGACCCCTGACGACGCCTTCGATCTTTCCATCGACGCCCAGTGCCGCCGCATCGGCGACGCCGAGGGCGAAGTGCAAAAGAGACTTGCCGGCTGGTCGCTGGCGACCGCGGAGATTTTCTACCGCATGCCGGACGCCAGGTCCGTGCTCCAGACTTTCGTCTGGCAGGACTACGACCTCGCGCCGCGCTTTCCCCAGCTCAGGAAATTCCTCGAATTCTGGACGCGCGAGCTGGACGGGCCGATCCACTCGGTCAGGCTATGCCACACGCAGCTCGTGAAGCCGGCTGAGGTGCGGATGGTCGGAACCGAGCTCCGCATCCACTGACGCCGCTCAGCCGCCCTCGCCGAACATGTCGCCGACGAGATCGGCGAGGGCCTCCATCAGCGCGGTCGCCTGCGGGCCGCGCGTCTCGACCGCGATGACGCTGCCCTGGGAGGCGGCGAGCATCAGAAGGCCCATGATGGAGCGGCCGTCCACGCGCATGCCGTCCTTGGAGACCGAGGCCATGGCGTCGAAGCGCTCGACGGTCTCCACGAAGCGCGCGGAGGCGCGGGCGTGCAGGCCCTTTCGGTTCACGATCGTGAGATCGCGGCGCAGGACCGCCTTTTCGGACTGCGCGGCGGCCCCGTCCATCACGCGCCGTCCGCCGCGTCGAGCATGCGCTTGGCGCCGTCGATGTACTTGCGCCCCGCCTCGATGGCCGCGTCGGTCGCCTCGGCCAGCGGGCGCTCGCGCATCTTTGCGAGCTTGACCAGCAGCGGCAGGTTGGCGCCGTACACCACCTCGACGCTGTCGGAGCTCATGGCGCCGATGGCGAGGTTGCAGGGCGTGCCGCCGAACATGTCGGTGACGAGCGCCACGCCGTCGCCCGCGTCCACCGCCGCGACGGCCTCGTTGATCTCGGCCTGCTTGGCGCGCAGGTCGTCCGCCGGCGCCGTCGACACCGCGACGGCGCGCCCAAGCGGGCCCACGACATGCTCGGTCGCGGCGAGAAGCTCCCGCGCAAGCCCGCCATGGGCGACGATGACAAGGCCGATCATCCATCCTCCCGGGAAGCGCCGTCCCGGCGCTCCAGTTCGCGATGGCGCACGTTAACGCGCCATCCCCCGTCGGCAAGCCTGCGTGCAAGCCGCTCCGTCAGCATGACCGAGCGATGTCGACCGCCGGTGCACCCCAAAGCTATGCAGAAGTAGGCCTTACCTTCGGATTTATAGGCGGGCAGCAGCAGCGCCGCCAGATCGGCGAGCCGGGAAAAGAACGGCTCGAACAGCGGGTCGGCCGCGACATAGGCGTCGACGCCGGGGTCGCGGCCGTCCTGCGGCCTCAGCGCGGCCTCCCAGTGCGGGTTGCGCAGGAATCGGCAGTCCATGACCATGTCGGCCTCCCGCGGGGCGCCGCGCTTGTAGGAGAACGACTGCAGCGAGACCGACATGCCGTGCGCCGTTCCGTGGCTGAGCTGGGCGCGCACCTGGGCGCGCAGGGCGTGCGGCGACATGTCCGTGGTGTCGATCACGATGTCGGCGCGCTCGCGCAGCCCGCTCAGCGCGTCGCGCTCGCGCGCCACGCCGAGGGCGGCGTCCTCCTGCGGGGCCATCGGATGCCGCCGCCGCGTCTCGGCGTAGCGGCGGATGATGGCGCCGTCCTCGGCGTCGAGGAAGATCAGCATCGGTTCGGCGCGCGGATTGGCGCGCAGCTCCGTCAGCGCCTCCTCCAGCGCGGCGACCGAGAAGCCGCGCGTCCGCGTGTCCGCCCCGATCGCCACGGGCCGGCCGGCCTCCGCGCCGGGCGTGGGGTCGGCCAGCCGGGGGATCAGCGCGAGCGGCAGGTTGTCCACCGTCTCCCAGCCGAGGTCCTCCAGCGCGCCGAGCGCGGTGCTGCGCCCCGAGCCCGACAGCCCGGTCACCACGGCGACGCGCTGCTTCGCCGGCGTCTCCGCGTCAGGCCCGCGCGTCGGGCCGTCGTCGGCCCCGCGCTGTTCGCCCTGCTCCATCGCCCCTCAGGCCCTCCAAGCTCCCGGTCGGCCGGCGGGGCGCGCCTACGTCGCCGAGGCCGCTCCCGTCGCCGCGCCCGGCGGCGCGTCCGGGTCGAGCGGCGGCCCATGGCGCAACGCAAGAAGCGTCGCCGCAGCGCACACCCGTTCGGGACGGACCATGAGCGGAACCGCCGCGCCAAGCAACAGGCGCGTGCGTCGCGGCGGAAGCCGGCCCTCGGGAGCCATGTCGAGATCGAGCGCCATCGCGACCGCCGCCTCCCGCCACGGCAGGCGCAGCAGCCCGACGCCGCGCGCCTCGACAAGCCCGGCCAGCGCCGCCGGCGGGCTCGCGAGCACGAGATCCCCCTCGCGCCAGAGACGCACCTGGTCGTCGGCGACGAGCTCGGCTCCCAGCGCGATCATGCCGATCGCCAGCGACGACTTGCCGGCGCCCGGCGCGCCGAGGATCAGCAGCGCCCGGCGGGGGCCGGGCGGCGCGCCGGGGGACGGGTCGACGCAGACGCAGCTCGCATGAACCGTCTCGAAGCCGCGTGCGCTCACCGCGGCGCGCTCACGTCGCGGGCCTCATCCGCCGCGCAGCTCCACGATGAAGCGCGCGCCGGCGGGGCCGTCGGGGCCGGGGATGTTCTCCGCCCAGATGCGCCCGCGATGCGCCGTCACGATCTGGCGCGAGATCGACAGGCCGAGCCCGGAATGGTCGCCATAGGCCTCGTGGCCCGGCCGGTCGGAGTAGAAGCGGCGGAAGATCGCCTCGAGGCTCTCCTCCGGCACGCCGGGGCCGCTGTCCTCCACGCTCACGCGCACCATGCCGCCGGAGACCTGCCGCGCGCGCACCCGCACCGCGCCGCCCGGCGGCGAGAAGGAAAGCGCGTTGTCGACGAGGTTCGCGAAGACCTGTCCGAGCCGGCTGTCGAGGCCCATCACCTTGAGCGCGGGCGCCGAGACCGACACGCGCACGCCGGCCGCGCGCTCGCTGCGGCGCTGGGCGACCTCGGCGACCTCGGCGACGGCCTCCAGCAGGGCGCGCAGGTCGACCGGCTCCATCTGCTCGCGCACCATCTCCGCGTCGAGCCGCGAGGCGTTGGAGATGTCGGTGACGAGGCGGTCGAGCCGGCGCACGTCGTGCTCGATCACCTTCAGCAGCCGCTCCTGCACGTCCGGCGCGCGGGCGCGGCGCAGCGTCTCGACCGCGGAGCGCAGCGAGGTGAGCGGGTTCTTGATCTCGTGCGCGACGTCGGCGGCGAACTGCTCGATGCCCTCGATCCGGCCGTAGAGCGCCGTCGTCATGTCGCGCAGCGCGCCGGAGAGGTGGCCGATCTCGTCGGCGCGGCGCGTCAGGTCGGGAAAGCTGACGGTGCTGAGGTCGAGCGAACGGCTGTCGAGCGCGCCTGAGCGCTCCGCGGCGGCGGCCAGCCGGCGCAGCGGCTTGGCGATGGCGCTCGCCAGCAGCAGCGAAAGCACCACAGAGACGCCGAGCGCCACTAGAAACACCCGCAGGATCGCGATGCGCTCGGCGCGCACGATGGCGTCGATGTCGCCGCCCTCGGTCGAGAGCACCAGCGCGCCCAGCACCGCCTTGAAGCGCTGGACCGGGATGGCGACGGAGACGATCAGCTCGCCCGCGCTGTTGGCGCGCACCGCCGTCACGCTCTCGCCGCGCAGGGCCTCGTAGACCTCCGCCTCGGTGGTGATGCCGGCGATGGCGGTCTCCTGGTAGAGCTCAGGCCGGTCGACCAGCCAGGCCGTCGCGATCTTGTAGATCCGCTCCAGACGCCCGAGCAGGCCGACGTCGGGCCCCTCCCCCGGCGGCGGCAGCGGCTCGACCGCGATGGGCGCGGCGGGAGCGCTGAAGCTGCGGGTGTCGCCGGTGAGCCGGCCGCTGCGGTCGAAGATGCGCGCCCGCACGCCGGCCGGCTGGGCGAGCCGGCGCAGCAGCAGGTTGGCCTGGTCGGGGTTGTACTCGGTGAGCGCGCCGTCCTCGCCCGGCGTCTCCACCAGCGCGATGGCGGCGGCGATGATCTCGCCCTGCGTGCGCAGCGCCTGCGTGCGCAGGTCGATCAGCCCGGAGCGGAACTGGTTGAGGAACAGTACGCCCGCGACGAGCAGGCCGAGGCCGATCAGGTTGATGAAGACGATGCGCCGCGTCAGCGACGAGACCGGCGAGAACACCCATGCGCGCGCCAGCGCCCCGCTCGCCCGGTAGCCGCCGCCGAGCATGCCGCCGACCCGGCCGCCCGCCCCGCCGCCCATGGCGCGGCCGTCGTTCCGGCCGGTCGCGCTCTCGGGCGACGGCGCGTCGTCGGGCAGGTCGCGCATCGCTCTCCGGTCAGACCTCCCTGAACTTGTAGCCGACGCCATAGAGCGTCTCGATCGAGCTGAACTGCGGGTCCACGGCGCGGAATTTCTTGCGGATGCGCTTGATGTGGCTGTCGACCGTGCGGTCGTCGACGTAGATCTCGTCCTCGTAGGCGATGTCCATCAGCTGGTCGCGGCTCTTCACCACGCCGGGGCGGATCGCCAGGGTCTTGAGGATGAGGAACTCCGTCACCGTCAGCGTCACGTGCTCGCCGCCCCAGGTGACGGAGTGGCGCATCGGGTCGAGGCCGAGGCGGCCGCGCACGATGGGCCGGTCGTCCTCGGCCCGGTCGGCGTCGGCGACGGCCTCGCGGCGGCGCAGCAGCGAGCGGATGCGCTCCACGAGCAGGCGCTGGCTGAACGGCTTGCGCATGTAGTCGTCCGCGCCCATCCGCAGGCCGAGCACCTCGTCGATCTCCTCGTCCTTGGAGGTCAGGAAGATCACCGGCAGGTCGGACTTCAGGCGCAGGCGGCGGAGCAGCTCCATGCCGTCGAGGCGCGGCATCTTGATGTCGAGCACCGCGAGGTCGGGCGGATTGCGCCCCATCTCCGCGAGCGCGGCGACGCCGTCGGTGAAGGAGCGTACTTCGAAGCCCTCGGCTTCCAGCGCGAGCGACACCGACGCCAGAATGTTCCGGTCGTCATCCACCAACGCAATCGTCGACATCGACACGTCCTTCTCCACATGGCCGCGATCCTACGTCACCGCCAAGACAGCGGCAATCGGGCGGGTTGATGGCCGCGGGCGCCGGGGTCTCGCCGCATCCGGGGGGCGCAAGCGTGGTCAACGCGCAATATTATTGCACTGCAACCATCCCGCTGTTGCCAAGTTCGTGGCACTATGGTGATACCCGACAGCGACAAAACCGCTCACCGATTCGGGTGATGCTGTCGGTCGCCGACCGCGCAAACGGGTGATTTCGGAGGAGTGCAGTCTATGGAAACGGGCGTGTTCAATGCTGGCCAGCGTATCGCGACGATCGGGCTCTCCGGGCTGCGGGCGGCGCACTACAACCTGACCGAGCCGGGCCTGGTCGAGGCTGCGCTGCAGCGCAAGGAGGGCGTCCTCGGCAAGGGCGGCGCCCTGATCGTCGAGACCGGGCAGCACACCGGCCGCTCCCCCAAGGACAAGCACGTCGTCGCCGAGCCCTCGGTCGAGGAGCACATCTGGTGGGACAGCAACCGCCGCATGGAGCCTGACGCGTTCGAGCGGCTGCGCGCCGACATGACCGCGCACATGAAGGGCCGCGAGGCCTTCGTGCAGGACCTCTACGCCGGCGCCGACCCGGCCCACCGCCTCAACGTGCGCGTGATCACCGAACTCGCCTGGCACGCGCTCTTCATCCGCCACCTGCTGCGCCGTCCCGACGCGGCGGAGCTGATGGACTACGCGGCCGACTTCACCATCCTCAACGCGCCCTCCTTCAAGGCCGACCCCGCGCGCCACGGCTGCCGCAGCGAGACCGTCATCGCCATGAGCTTCGAGAAGAAGCTCATCCTGATCGGCGGCACCTCCTACGCCGGCGAAAACAAGAAGTCGGTCTTCACGCTGCTGAACTACCTGCTGCCCGAGCGCGGCGTGATGCCGATGCACTGCTCGGCCAACCACGCCAAGGGCGACCCCGCCGACAGCGCAGTGTTCTTCGGCCTCTCCGGCACCGGCAAGACGACGCTCTCCGCCGAGCCCTCGCGCACGCTGATCGGCGACGACGAGCACGGCTGGTCCGACGAGGGCGTCTTCAATTTCGAGGGCGGCTGCTACGCCAAGACCATCGACCTCTCGCCCGAGGCCGAACCGCTGATCTACGCCACCACGACCATGTTCGGCACGGTCATCGAGAACATGGTGCACGACCCCCACACCCGCGCGCTCGACTTTCACGACGCCTCGCTGACGCCGAACATGCGCTCGGCCTATCCGCTGGAGGCGATCCCGAACGCCTCGTCCACCGGCCTCGGCGGCGCGCCGAAGAACGTGGTGATGCTGACCTGCGACGCCTTCGGCGTGCTGCCGCCGATCGCGCGGCTGACCCCGGCGCAGGCGATGTACCACTTCCTCTCCGGCTTCACCTCCAAGGTCGCCGGCACCGAGAAGGGCGTCACCGAACCGGAGCCCACCTTCTCCACCTGTTTCGGCGCGCCCTTCATGCCGCGCCGCCCCGAAGTCTATGGCGCGCTGCTGCGCGACCGCATCGCCAAGCACGGCGCGACCTGCTGGCTGGTGAACACCGGCTGGACCGGCGGCGCCCATGGCGAGGGCGCGCGGATGCCGATCAAGGCGACCCGCGCGCTGCTGAACGCGGCGCTCGACGGCTCGCTGAGCGGCGCGGAGTTCCGGCGCGACCCCAACTTCGGCTTCGACGTGCCGACGGCCTGCCCCGGCGTCGACGCCGCGCTGCTCGACCCGCGCGCCACCTGGGCCGACCCGTCGGCCTATGACGCGCAGGCGCGCAAGCTCGTCGGCATGTTCATCGCCAACTTCGCCAAGTACGAGGCGCATGTCGGCGAGGAGGTGCGGGCCGCCGCGCCGGCCGCCGGCGCCACGGGCGCAGCCTGAGCCGGCGCACGCCACGCCGACGCCCCGCGCCGGCCAAGACGCGGGAGGCGGCGCCCGCGTCGACCTCTCCGCCGCGGCACACGCCCCTTGAAGACGCGCAGGGGATCGTGTTCGGCGCGGCGCTCTGCGCGCTGGGCCTGCTTTTCCTGCGCGACGCCGGCCTGACCACGGGCCAGGCCGCCGGGATGGCGTTGGTGGCGTCCTATGCGTCGGGCCTGAGCTTCGGGCCGCTGTTTCTCGCGATCAGCCTGCCCTTCTACGCTTTCGCGCTGTGGCGCGTGGGCTGGCGCTTCACGCTCAAGAGCCTCGCCGCCGTCGCGCTGTTCTCGGCGATGGTGGAGGTCGCGCCGCCCTTCCTCACCGTCGCGCCGACGAACCCGTTCCTCGCCGCCGCCGTCGGCGGGATGCTGGCGGGCTCGGGGCTGCTGGCGCTCTTCCGCCATGGCGCGAGCCTCGGCGGCGTGGGCGTCGTGGCGGTGTGGCTGCAGGATGCGACGGGCTTCAGGGCGGGGTGGACGCAGATGGGCGTGGACGCCGCCGTCTTCGCCGCCGCGCTCGCCGTGATGCCGTGGCGCGCGGTGGCGGCCTCGCTACTCGGCGCGGCGATCCTGAATCTCGTGATCGGGATCAATCACCGCCGCGACCGCTATGTCGCGCTGTGAGCCCCCGGCGAGCACCGTGACCGCGCGCCTGCGCCCATAGGCGCGGCTGATCCGCCGCTGCTCGATGAGCGCGCGCAGCGCGCCGCGACCGTCGACCCGGTCATGAAAACGCGCGCCTGACTCCATCACGCAACTCCCTGCAACACCGGGAAACGGTAGCGGAGAACGGGTAAAGGCTTCGTGACCGGTCCTCAGCGCCAGAAGCGCCGCTGCGCGGCCAGCGCCGCCCAGTGCGCCTGCGCGCTGAGCCAGTCGGCCTCCGCCCGGCCCTCCCACCGGCCGAGCGCGAGCCCCGCCGCGCGCTGAACCGCCGGAGACGCGGCGCCGGGGCTGTCCTCCGCGAAGAGGATCGCCTCGGCCATGGCGAGATCCTGCAGCGCGCCGAAGTCGTCCTGCAGCGCCTTAAGCCGCGCGACGAACGGCTTGACGCGCTTGGCGGGGTAAAGAGACGCAAAGAATTCCGTGGTGTAGCGGAGTTTCTTGAGGGCCTTGCGCAGGTCGTGCCGCGCCTCCCCCTCCAGTTCCTCGATGCGCTCGCCGAGCGCCGCCGCCTTGCGCCAGCGCTTGTCGAGGGCCGCGGCGGCCAGCTTCGCCACCGGCTGGGCGAGGCCGGCGGTCTGGTCGAAGTCGCTGCGCCGCAGCCAGCCGCGCCCCTCCACGAAGGCGCCGAGGTCGAAGAGCAGCGCCGACGCCTCGCGCGAGGCCAGGGTACCGCCCGCCGCGGCGCGGGCGGCGTCTCGGCGCTCCGACAGCGCCGCCGCCAGCGGGGCGAGGCGCTGATCTGCCGCCGCCATCGGCCCGATGCGCTCGTCGGTCAGCACGTCGAGGTCGCGCACGTCGCCCACGGCGGTCGCGAGCGCCTGCGCCTGCGCGGCGATGGCGTCGAGCGCCGCGCCGCCCAGCACCGGCGCGAAGGCCGTCGCCGCCGTGCGCAGCCGGCGCAGCCCGATGCGAAGCTGGTGCGGCCCCTCCGGCGCGTCGTTCAGCGCCGCCGCCGCGAGGTTGCCCGAGATCTGGTCGAGACAGCCGCGCAGAACCGCGGCCGCCGCCGCTTCGGCCGTCATCTCCGGCGTCAGCGCGACCGGCCTGGCCATGACCGGCTGCGGCGTCGGCGACAGGGCGCAGCGACCCTCGGCGAGCGCATGGCCCCGCGCGGCCTTGTTGCGGCGCGAGAAACGCACGGGCCCCTCGTCGAAGAGCGTCTTGGCCAGCGCGTAGAGCGCCGGCGGCTCGCCCGACTTCAGCTCAAGCTCCGCCTCCCTGATGGTCACGGCGCGGCCGCCGGCGCGGATCTCGCCGACGTCGAGCGCCACCTCGACGACGCCGCCGTCCGCCGCGCGCATCAGCCTCAGGGTGCGGCGAATGTCGGTCTCGAACACCGGGGCGAGATCGGCGGGGTCGGCGGCGTCGAGCACCCGCTCGCGCAGCGCGACGTCGGGGATCGAGGCGACGCACAGCTCTCCGCCCGGCGCCGGATTGCTGGATTCCAGCGGCGTGGACAGACCGCCGGAAAGTCCAGAGCCCATTTTCACGGTCTGGACCCAGCGCCGCCCCTCCTTGCGCAGCCGCAGCGCGAGGCCGTGCGCCGCGAGCGCGTGGTCAGGGGTGTCGAGATAGACTGCGCGCAGGGATTTCGTCTTTAAGTCAGAGGCTTGCGAGACGCCGTCGGCGAGCCTGCGCCGCAGGCGCTTCTCACCTTCCTCCGTCAGCAGCAGTTTGAGCTCGATCTCGCGCATCCGGACTAGATGACGCTTTTACGACAACTCGGCAAGTGGTCACGTGCGCGCCAGCGCCAGCCATGCCTCTTCCGTGAGCACTTCGACGCCGAGCGCCTCCGCCTTCTTCAGCTTCGAGCCGGCGTCGGCGCCCGCGACGACATAGTCGGTCTTCGCGCTGACCGAGCCCGCGACCTTCGCCCCCATCGCCTCGGCGCGCGCCTTTGCCTCCGCCCTGCTCATCTGCGCGAGCGTGCCGGTGAACACCACCGTCTTGCCCGCGACGGGGCTCGCGACCGTCTGCGGCGCGGCGACCGGGGCCACGTCGAGATGCGCCAGAAGCCGCGACAGCGCCTCCCTGTTGTGCGGCTCGGCGAAGAAGTCGACGACGGCGCCGGCCATCACTGCGCCCACCCCGTCGATGGCGAGCAGATGCTCCCAGGCCTCGCCCTCGCGCGGGGCCGCCGCGGTCATCGCCGCCGAGAAGCTCTCCCAGTCGCCATAGGCCCGCGCCAGAAGCCGCGCCGAGGTCTCGCCGACATGGCGCACGCCGAGCCCGAAGGTCAGTCGGTCGAGCGGGATGCGGCGCTTCTCCGCGATGGCGGCGAAGAGGTTGGCGGCGGATTTCTCGCCCCAGCCCTCCCGCGCCTTCAACTGCTGGAGATTGCCGGGGCCGAAGCGCGCCTCGAGCGTGAAGATGTCGGCCGGCTCGCGCACCCAGCCGTCGCGGTGGAAGGCCTCGACCTGCTTCGCGCCGAGCCCCTCGATGTCGAAGGCGTCGCGCGAGACGAAGTGCTTCAGCCGCTCCACCGCCTGCGCCGGGCAGGTGAGCCCGCCGGTGCAGCGGCGCACCGCCTCGCCCGGTTCGCGCGGCGCGGCGCTGCCGCATTCGGGGCAGTGGTCGGGGAAGACGAAGGGAACCGCGTCGGCGGGGCGCCTTGAGAGGTCGACGTCCAGCACCTTGGGGATCACGTCCCCGGCGCGGTAGACCGTCACCGTGTCGCCGACGCGCAGGTCGCGCCCTTCGCGGATCGGCTCGCCCTTCGCGCCGCGGCCGGCGATGTAGTCCTCGTTGTGCAGCGTCGCGTTCGAGACGGTGACGCCGCCGACCGTCACCGGCCGCAGCCGCGCGACGGGTGAGAGCGCGCCGGTGCGGCCAACCTGGATCTCGATGCCCTCCAGCACGGTCGTCGCCGTCTCGGCGGAGAACTTGTGCGCGATCGCCCAGCGCGGCGTGGTCGAGCGCGCGCCGAGTCGCTGCTGAAGCGCGATGTCGTCCACCTTGTAGACGACGCCATCAATGTCATAGCCGAGACTTGCGCGGCGTTCTTCGAGCGACAGATACACTGCGAAGGCTGCGTCCATCCCCTCGCAGCGGCACGCGTCGGGGTTGACGGCGAAGCCCATCGACTTCAGCCGGGCCAGCGCCTCCCACTGCGTAGCGGCGAGCGGATCGGAGACCTCGCCCCAGGAATAGGCGAAGAATTTCAGCGGCCTGGCGGCGGTTATTGAAGCGTCGAGCTGGCGCAGCGACCCGGCGGCGGCGTTGCGCGGGTTGGCGAAGGGCCGCGCGCCGGCTTCGGCCTGCCGCGCGTTCAGCGCCGCGAAGTCCGCATGGCTCATGTAGACCTCGCCGCGCACCTCCAGCACGGCTGGGGCGTCGGCGATCGCCTCGGGGATGTCGTCGAGGGTGCGCGCATTGGGCGTGACGTTCTCGCCCGTCTCGCCGTCCCCGCGGGTGGCCGCGGAGACGAGGCGGCCGTCCTCGTAGCGCAGCGACAGCGAGAGCCCGTCGATCTTCGGCTCGGCGACGAAGGCGAGCGGCGCGTCGGCGGCGAGCGAGAGGAAGCGCCGCACGCCGGCCTCGAACGCCTGCGCGTCCTCGCGCGAGAACGCGTTGTCGAGCGACAGCATCGGGGGGCGATGGCGGACCTTGGCGAAGGCCGCGGACGGCGCGGCGCCCACTGTCTCGGGCGGCGCCAGGTCCGGGCGGCGCGCCACGATCTCGGCGCGCTCGCGCTTCAGCGCGTCGTAGGTCGCGTCGTCGACGAGGGGGTCGTCTGCGCCGTGATACGCCTGATCGAGGCGCGCCAGCTCTTCGGTGAGACGGGCGACTTCGGCCGCGTCCCGGTCTTCTTCCCCGCCGGCCATCGAACCCTCCCCGCGTCGTCGCGCGGAAGGTGCTGCGGGGGCGCGGGCCGGTCAAGCCGGCCCGAACGTCAGCCTGCGATGCGCTGCTTCTCGGCGATCTCGCGCGGCGCTGGGTCTCGCAGGACGTAGCCGCGGCCCCACACCGTCTCGATGTGGTTGTCGCCGCCGGTCGCCGCAGAGAGCTTCTTGCGCAGCTTGCAGATGAAGACGTCGATGATCTTCAGTTCAGGCTCGTCCATGCCGCCGTAGAGATGGTTGAGGAACATCTCCTTGGTGAGCGTCGTGCCCTTCCGCAGGGAGAGCAGTTCGAGCATCTGGTATTCCTTGCCGGTCAGGTGCACCGGCTGGCCGCCGACCTCGACGGTCTTGGCGTCGAGGTTCACGCGGATTTCGCCGGTCTGGATGACCGACTGCGCGTGGCCCTTGGAGCGGCGCACGATCGCATGAATGCGCGCCACCAGTTCCTCGCGATTGAACGGCTTGGTGAGATAGTCGTCGGCGCCGAAGCCGAAGCCCTTGATCTTGTTGTCCATGTCGTCGAGACCGGAGAGGATCAGCGCGGGCGTGTCGATCTTGGCGAGGCGCAGCTTGCGCAGAACCTCGTAGCCGGTCATGTCCGGCAGATTGATGTCGAGAATGATGAGGTCGTAATCGTAGAGCTTGGCGAGGTCGAGCCCTTCTTCGCCAAGGTCCGTCGCGTACACGTTGAAATTCGCCTTGCGCAGCATGGTCTCGATGCTGCGTGCGGTCGACGGATCATCCTCGATCAGCAGAACTCGCATCCAAACCCCCTATGGCGCACGATGGTTAACCTGACGACCGTTCTAGCCATCAAAAGGTTAACGAACCTTTACCATGTTAGGAGTGGTGACTCAATTCTGCTACTTCAAGTTGCGCGATACAGTTGCAGCCGGGTGGTGCGCAGCGCGCCCACCCCGTGCTCCTCGAGCGCGGAACGCCAGCTGTCGAGTTCCTCCGCGGTCAGGCTGTATCGCGCGCAGGCGGCCTCCTCGGAGAGCAGGCCCTGGCGCACCGCCGCGACGACGGCGGCCTTGCGGCTCGCAACCCAGCGGCGGGTGTCGGGCGACGGAAGATCGTCTAGGGTCATGCGGCTCCGGGACCGGGTGTTGGCGCTGTTCACGCTTTCCGACATACTCATGGACACTCCACGCAAAACTGGTGTCGAAAGACCGGGCGAGTGTGTTCCCACACGCTTTAAAATCATGTGAAGCCGAGGGCGGCGGAACGATGTCTGATACGGTTAACCTTCTCAATTCGCTTGGTTTTGCTAAGACCCCCGGCGAGACGCGGGTGGTGGTCGCGATGTCGGGCGGCGTGGACAGTTCGGTCGTCGCGGCGCAGCTCAGCGGCGAGGGCTACGACGTCGTCGGCGTGACGTTGCAGCTCTACGACCACGGCGCGGCGCTTGCGCGGAAAGGGGCCTGCTGCGCCGGGCGCGACATCCACGACGCGCGGGCGGTGGCCGACCGCATGGGCTTTCCGCACTACGTGCTGGACTACGAGAGCCGCTTCCGAGAAAGCGTCATCGACGATTTCGCCGACCAGTATCTCGCCGGCGCGACGCCCGTGCCCTGCGTCCGCTGCAACCAGAGCGTGAAGTTCCGCGACCTTTTGTCTACCGCGCGAGAGCTCGGCGCCGACTGCCTCGCCACCGGCCACTATGTCCGCCGGGTGGAGGGGGCGGCCGGCCCGCAGCTCCATCGCGCCGCCGACCCTGCGCGGGACCAGAGCTACTTCCTGTTCGCGACGACGCCGGAGCAGCTCGCCTATGTCCGATTCCCTTTGGGCGGCGTCGCAACGAAGGCGGAGACGCGGGCGATGGCGGCGGCGCACGGCCTGCCCGTCGCAGACAAGCCCGACAGCCAGGACATCTGCTTCGTACCCGGCGGGCGCTATGCGGACGTGATCGAGAAGCTGCGCCCGGGCGCCGCCGAGCCGGGCGAGATCGTGGACCTTGAGGGACGCGTGCTCGGAACCCATCCCGGCGTGATCCACTATACGGTGGGGCAGCGGCGCGGGCTCGGCGTCGGCGGCGGGGCGCCGCTGCATGTCGTGCGGCTGGAGCCGCGGACGCGCCGGGTCGTAGTCGGCCCCCGCGCGGCGCTGGGGGTGTCGCGGCTCGTCGTGGGCGAGGTCAACTGGCTCGGCGACGGGCCGTTCGAGCGCGCGCCGGAGGGCGGTTGGGAGGTCGCGGTGCGCGTCCGCTCGACCCGGCCGCCGGCGCCGGCGCGCGTGGCGCCGACCGGCCCGACATCGGCGGAGGTCGTGCTGGCGGAGCCCGAGGAGGGCGTCGCGCCGGGCCAGGCCTGCGTCTTCTACGCCGGCGAACGCGTGCTCGGCGGCGGCTGGATCGCGCGCCGCGACGCCGGCTGAACCGACAGGGCGCCTGCGTCGCTTGACGCCGATTCGCCTGACCTTAAGGCTTGACGGACCAGAGTCGGGGCGTCGGGCGCTCGGCCGCGCCCGTGTCCCCCGGAGGGGTCGATCCGCATGTCCGTCGCAGAGCCCGCGCCGCGCCGGGAGCCGCCCGCCAGCTTCGCGCAGCTCTTTACGCCGAAGCTCGCGACCGTCCTGCGCGAGGGCTACGGGGCGGCGCAGCTGCGCGCCGACGCCGTCGCGGGGCTGACGGTCGCCGTCGTGGCGCTGCCGCTCTCGATGGCCATCGCCATCGCGTCGGGCATGTCGCCGGCCGCGGGGCTGCACACCGCCATCGTCGGCGGCTTCCTCGTCTCGGCGCTCGGCGGCTCGCGCTTCCAGATCGGCGGGCCGGCGGGGGCGTTCATCGTGCTGGTCTCCGGCACGGTGGCGCAGCACGGCGTCGAGGGGCTGGTGCTGGCGACGTTCCTCTCGGGGCTGATGCTGGCGGCGCTGGGCTTCATGCGCCTCGGCGGCTACATCAAGTTCATCCCCTACCCCGTGACGGTGGGCTTCACCGCCGGCATCGCGGTGATCATTCTCGCCAGCCAGTTGCGCAGCCTGCTCGGCCTGACGCTGCCCGGCCCCGAGCCCGGACCGCTGATCGAGAAGCTCCCGGCGCTCTGGGCCGCAGCGCCCACTGTCAACGTCTCCGCCGTCGCGATGGCGGCGGGAACCGTCGCGGTGATCCTCGCGCTGCGGCGCTGGCGGCCGCGCTGGCCGGGAATGCTGGCGGCGGCGGCGCTCTCGGGGATCTTCGCGGCCGTGACGGACGCGCCGGTGGAGACCATCGGCTCGGCCTTCGGCGGCGTGCCCTCGAGCCTGCCGGCGCCCGCCCTGCCGCGCTTCGATCCGGCACTGTTCGTCGCCGTGCTGCCCAACGCGGTCGCCTTCACGCTGCTCGGCGCCATCGAATCGCTGCTGTCTGCCGTGGTCGCGGACGGCATGACCGGGCGGCGGCACCGCTCCAACGCGGAACTCGTGGCGCAGGGGGCGGCGAATGTCGGCGCCGCGCTCTTCGGCGGCTTCTGCGTGACCGGGACCATCGCGCGCACCGCGACCAATGTGCGGGCCGGCGCGCACGGACCGGTCGCGGGGATGCTGCACGCCGGCTTCCTGCTCGGCTTCATGATGCTGGCCGCGCCGCTGGCGGCGTTCATCCCGCTCGCCGCGCTGGCCGGGGTGCTGGCGGTGGTGGCGTGGAACATGGTCGAGCGCGAGGCGGCCGTGACCCTGCTGCGGGCGAACCGGGGCGACGCGGCGGTGCTGGCCGTCACCTTCCTGCTGACGATCTTCCGCGACCTGACGGAGGCCATCGTGGTGGGCTTCGCGCTCGGCGGGCTGCTCTTCATCCACCGCATGTCGCAGGCCGCGGCGGTGGAGCCGGCCGGCGTGCTGGCGCCGGAGGACGTTCCCGACGCTACGGAGGGGCGCGAGGCCTACGCCGCGCAGGCGCGGGGGGCGCCCATCGTCTACCGGGTGCGCGGCGCGCTCTTCTTCGGCGCGGCGGCCTCCATCGGCGCGGTGCTCGACCGCATCGGCGACGAGGCCGGCGCGCTGGCGCTGGACCTCACCGAGACGCCCTTCATCGACAGCAGCGGGGCGGCGCTGATCGAGGGCCTTGCGCGCAAGGCGGCGCGCCGGGGGGCCTCGCTGACGCTGCGGGTGCGGCCCGAGACGGCGCGGGAGCTCGCCGCCTTCGGCCTGCGCGCGCCGCTGGTCAGGATAGAGACGGCGTGACCCCTCGGACCGCGCCGTCCCGCGCGCGCCGCGCTGCGAGCCAGGCGCTCGGCGCCGCGCCGGTCACGCGCAGGAACTCGCGGTTGAAGTTGGACTTGGTGTTGAAGCCCGCGCCCAACATCGCGCCGGTGACGCTCTCGCCCTCAAGAAGCAGAGCGCAGGCGCGCTCCACCCTGAAGCCGTTGACGTAGCGCGAGACGCTGCCGCCGGTGCTGCGGTTGATCGCCCCCGAAAGCTGCTTGGCCGGTGCGCCGAGCCGCCGCGCCAGCCGGTCGAGCGTGAGATCGGGGTCGAGCCATGGCGCCTTCCCGGCCATCAGCGCGGAAAGCCGCGTCATCAGCGCCTCGTCGCGGTCATCGGGGACGGCGGCGGCGGGCCGCTCGGCTGCGGGAGCCGGCTGGGCCTCGACTGCCTCCGGCGGGCGCGCCAGGCTCTCGGCCAGCGCCAGCGCGCCGATGAGGGCGAGCGTGATCGAGGTGGAGACGCTCAGGATCGCCCCGGTCGCCGCGCCGGCGCCGGACAGCATCGCCAGCGTGATCAGCCCATCGGTCGCCGCCGACAGGATCAGCGCCGCGGAGACGCCGCCCCAGACGAGGCCCGGCCGCGCGATGTCGAGCCGAGCCAGCGGCATCGCGTCGGCCCCCTCGGCCGCGACCCTGCCGATCCGGGCGCCGTAGTAGAGGAAGGCGCCGGGCAGCACCGCATCGAGCGCGTCCGGCGCGAAGGCGAGCGCCGCCGCCGCCGCCGCGGGCGCCGCGAGATGCGCCGCCTCGCGCAGCCATGGCCCCCGCGACACCGCCGTCCGGCGCAGCGTCACCCATGCGAGCGGCGGGATCGCCGCCGCCGCCAGCGGCTGAAGCGGGCGCAGCTCCGTCACGCCGTAGTGCTGAACCAGCGAGACCACCACGCCCTGCGCCGCGGCGAGCCCGAGAAGCGCGGCGAGCAGCCGCGAGCGGTCAGGCGCCAGCGCCGTGCGCAGGCTGAGCGCGGCGAGGGCGAGGGCGGCGACGAGGGGGATCGGCAGAACGAGCATCGAGCGACCGGCGTGAGGGCGGCGCGGAACCCGTCCCGCCGCAGGGCGCGACCCTCCTAGACCGAAAACCGGTTCGGGGACGACCTCAAACCGGATCGAGGACGCCCGCGCGCCGGAGATCGCCAAGGGTCAGGCGGCGAACCCGCATCAATGGAGCATGAAATGACCCGCAGACTTCTCGCCGCCGCCCTCGCTCTGGTCGCCGCGCCGCTCGCCGCGGAGCCGCTCGACCTGCCCGGCTACGACCGCATCGACGTGCCCGCGGCCCACCGCGCCGGCCTCGTCGCCGGTTCGGTCTGGTATCCGGCGGGCGGGCGCACCTACGCCGGCCTGCTCGGCGACAACGCGGTGTTCGAGGGGAGCCGCGCGCTGGTCGGCGCCGCGCCGGCCGACGGCCCCTTCCCGCTCGTGCTGCTCTCGCACGGCTCCGGCGGCGCCATGGACACGATCTCCTGGCTCAGCTCGGCGCTCGCGATGCGCGGCGCGATGGTGCTGGCGGTGAACCACCCCGGCAGCACCAGCGGCGACAGCTCGCCCCGCCGCTCGATCCGGCTCGGAGACCGCGCCGCGGACCTCTCCGCCGCGCTCGACGCGCTGCTGGCCGACCCCGCCTTCGGGCCCCGCGTCGACCTCTCGCGCGTCCTGGCCGCAGGCTTCTCGCTCGGCGGGGCGACGGCGCTGAACCTCGGCGGCGCCCGCATGGACCGCGCCGCCTACGCCGCCTATTGCGCGCGCAAGCCGGAGGCGGCGGACTGCGTGTTCTTCGCCAAGGGCGGCGTCGACCTGTCGCTGCTGCCGCCGGAATGGGAGGATGACATGCGCGACCCGCGCGTGACCGCCGTCGCGGCCGTCGACCCCGGCATGAGCTACGGCTTCACGCCCGAAAGCGTCGCGGCGATGGCTCTGCCCGTGCAGATCGTGAGCCTCGGCGACGCCACGCTCCTGCAAGCGGCCGACGTGGGCGAGAGCGGCAGCGGGCTCATGGCGCGCCTGCCAGACGCGCGGCGCGACGTGATCGCGCCCGCCCACCACTTCACCTTCCTCGCCGTCTGCAAGCCGCAGGGCGCGGAGATCCTGCGCGAGGAGCGCGACGACCCGGTGTGCGACGACCCCGAGGGAACCGACCGCGCGGCCGTCCACGCCGAGATCGTCGACATCCTCGCACGCTTCATCGGGCTCGACCCGGCCGCGCTCTGAGCCTGTAGCCGCGGAACGGACGGCGCACCCGAGGCGGCGCCGTCTCCCGCGTCAGGCGCCGTCAAGCTGCCGGGACACGAACCAAGTGGCCCCGTCCGGCGAGCGGAAGCCGCCGCGCCGATCGCCGTCGCCCTTCTCCATCATCGGCTGGACGACTTCCGCCCCATGCGCCAGAGCCCGCTCGAACGCGGCGTCGGGGTCCTGCACGTACAGATGGAGCATGGCCGCGGACCCGTCCGCCTCTCCCATCATCAGCACGGTGTCGCCGATCCGGCACTCGGCGTGCGCCGTCCCTCCGGCGTCGCCGGGGACCACCCTCAGCCGGGCGGCCCCGAAGACCGCCTCGCAGAACGTGAGCACAGCCTCCGCGTCCCTGACGAGGAGGTAGGGAGCAAGATCGGTGTATCCCTCCGGCTTGTAGCGCATCGGCTGAGGGTCCGCGCCGGCCGCGGCGTTGTCAATGATCGCGGCGGCGCGGCTCAGCCCAGCATCCGCCCCGCGACGGCGTCGAGCATCGCGAGCGCGCGGGGGTCGCGCGCCTCCGGCTGGGTGATCAGCGCGTACTCCAGCGCCCTGTCGCAGCCATGCGGGCAGGGCGCGCGCTCGCCTCCGAGTTCGGGCACGACCGCCTTGACGAGCGCGCGCGCCTTCTCGGCGTTGCCCGTGAGCACCTTGATCACGGCCGCCACGTCCACCGCGTCGTGATCCTCGTGCCAGGCGTCGTAGTCGGTGACCATCGCGACCGTCGCGTAGCAGAGCTCCGCCTCGCGGGCGAGCTTGGCCTCGGGCATGTTGGTCATGCCGATGACATCGCAATTCCAGCTTTTGTAGAGCCGCGATTCGGCGACCGAGGAGAACTGCGGCCCCTCCATCGCAAGGTAGGTTCCGCCGCGGTGCACGGCGATGCCGCACGCCTTCGCCGCCTTCTCCAGCGCGTCGCCGAGGCGCGGGCACACCGGCTCGGCCATCGAGACATGAGCGACGCAGCCCGGGCCGAAGAAGCTCTTCTCGCGCGCAAAGGTGCGGTCGATGAACTGGTCGACGATCACGAAGTCGCCCGGCGCCATCTCCTCGCGGAACGACCCGCAGGCGGAGACGGAGACGACGTCCGTCACGCCGGCGCGCTTCATCGCGTCGATGTTGGCGCGGTAGTTGATGGAGGTCGGCGTCTGCACGTGGCCGCGGCCGTGGCGGGGCAGGAAGCAGACCGGCGTTCCCCCCAGCGTCCCGAACAGCAGTTCGTCCGAGGGCTCGCCCCACGGGCTCTCGACCTTGCGCCACTCCGCGCCTTCCAGACCGTCGACGCCGTAGACGCCGCTGCCCCCGATCACGCCGATCATCGCCTGCGCCATGCTCTCGCCCTTCTCCCGAAACCGTCGCGGCGGTTATCGCCCAGCGGCGCGGCGCGGGCAACGCGGGCGGCGGGCTTGCCTCTCGCAACGGGCGGCGTCACATCTTCCGCACGCCGCATGAGGAGCGCCGCCATGGCCACGCTGACCGCCCTGCCCGACGACCTGCCCCGGCCCGAGGACGACGGCGCCGCCGACCACCTGCCCGGCCTCGCGGCGCCGCGGCTCGCCCTGCCGGCGACGACCGGCGGCGCGGTGGACCTCGGCGACCCCGCGCTCGGGCTGACTGTCGTGTTCTGCTATCCGCGGACCGGCGAGCCCGGCAAGCCGCTGCCCGAGGGGTGGGACGCGATCCCCGGCGCGCGCGGCTGCACGCCCCAGGCCTGTTCGTTCCGCGACCTTCACGCCGAGTTCGCCGCGCTCGGCGCGCGCGTCTACGGGCTGAGCGCGCAGAGCACCGACTACCAGCGCGAGGCGGCGGAGCGGCTCCACCTGCCCTACCCGCTGCTGTCCGACGCGGGGCTCGCCTTCGCGGAGGCGCTGGGCCTGCCGACCTTCGAGGCGGCGGGGATGCGCCTGCATCGCCGGCTCACGCTGATCCTGCGCGCGGGGCGCGTCGAGCGGGCGCTTTATCCGGTGTTTCCGCCCGACGCCTCCGCCGAGCAGGCGCTCGCCGCCCTGCGCTGAGCCGGCGAGCGCGGCGGGGCGGGGCGGCCCCGCGGCGGCGCCCCCGCAGTGGCGCACCCGCCGCTCCGCCGCTATTGTCCGCGCCGACGCGAGACGAGGACGCCCATGCCCGCCCAACTGCACCACGCCGCTCCGGACTTCGACGCCGCCTTCGACGCGCTGGTCTCGGCCAAGCGCGAGGCCTCCGAGGACGTGGACGCCAGCGCCGCGGCCATCATCGCCGAGGTCCGCAAGGACGGAGACGCGGCGCTCGTGCGGCTGACGGAGAAGTTCGACAGGCTCTCCCTCGCGCCCGAGACGCTGCGCGTATCCGAGGCCGAAATCGACGCCGCGGTCGCCGCCGTCCCGCGCGCCGAGCGCGCCGCGCTCGAGGTCGCCGCCGAGCGCATCGCGGCCTTTCACGAGCGGCAGCGCCCCGACGACGCGCGCTGGACCGACTCGGCCGGCGTCGAGATGGGATGGCGCTGGACGCCGGTGGACGCGGCGGGGCTCTACGTGCCGGGCGGCACGGCCTCCTACCCGTCCTCGGTGCTGATGAACGCGATCCCGGCGCGCGTCGCCGGCGTGCCGCGCGTCGCCATGGTCGCGCCGACGCCGGACGGGGCGGTCAATCCGCTGGTGCTGCTCGCCGCGCGGCTCTCGGGCGTCTCGGAGATCTACCGCATCGGCGGCGCGCAGGCGATCGCGGCGCTGGCCTACGGCACGGCGACCATCGCGCCGGTCGACAAGATCGTCGGCCCCGGCAACGCCTGGGTCGCCGCCGCCAAGCGCCGCGTCTTCGGCCATGTCGGCATCGACAGCGTGGCCGGACCGTCGGAGGTGATGGTGATCGCCGACGCCGGGCAGGACCCCGAGCTGCTCGCCGCCGACCTGATGGCGCAGGCCGAGCACGACGTCGCGGCGCAGTCGATCCTCGTGACAGACGACGCCGCGCTCGCCGAAGCCGTGGGCCGCGCCGTCGAGCGGCTGCTGCAGCGCATGACCCGCACCGAGATCGCGTCGGCGAGCTGGCGCGACAACGGCGCGCTCGTCGTCGTGCGGGACCTCGCGCAGGCGGCGGCGCTGGCGAACCGCGCGGCGCCGGAGCATCTGGAGCTGTGCGTCGCCGACGCCGAGGCGCTGGCCGCGCAGGTGCGCCACGCCGGCGCCATCTTCCTCGGCCCGTCGACGCCCGAGGCGCTGGGCGACTACGTGGCCGGCCCGAACCACGTCCTGCCGACCTCGCGCGCCGCGCGCTACGCCTCCGGCCTCTCGGTGCTCGACTTCATGAAGCGCACGACGCTGCTGAAGGCGACGCCGGCGGCGCTGGCCGCCATCGGCCCGGCCGCGGCGACGCTTGCGGCGTCGGAGGGGCTTGAGGCGCACGGCCTCAGCGTGACCCGCCGCCTCGCCGCCGAGCCGGTCGCATGAGCGGCGACGCCGCGCGCGACCGCCTCGTCGAGGTCACGCTCGACGACAGCGGGCTGGCGCCGCCGACGCCGGAGATCGAACGCGAGCGCAAGGTGGCGCTGTTCGACCTGATGGAGGAGAACTCCTTCCGCCTGCCCGGCCGCGACGGCGCCCCGGCGCCGGAAGGCCCCTACCGGCTGCGCCTCGCCGTCGCCGAGGGCCGGCTGGTGTTCGAAGTTGCGACCGAGGGCGGCGCGCCGGCGGGCGCCTTCATCCTGTCGCTGAGCCCGTTCCGGCAGGTCATCAAGGACTATTTCGCCATCTGCGCCAGCTACTTCGACGCCGTGAAGCGCCTGCCGCCGGCGCAGATCGAGGCGATCGACATGGGCCGGCGCGGCATCCACAACGAGGGCTCGACGCTGCTGCTGGAGCGGCTGAAGGGCAAGGTCGAGACCGACCACGACACCGCGCGGCGGCTCTTCACGCTCATCTGCGTGCTGCACTTCAAGGGTTGAGGGGAGGCATGGCGCGAGATGCGACGCGACCGCCCCGGCATCGCCCCCCTCACCTATCCGAAGGCTGAGACCGTGGCCGGCGGCCTGCCCAGCGCGACGCTCTTCTCCTGCGACTGGAACGCGGTGCGCTCGCCGATGGCGGAGGGCATCGCCAAGAAGCTGCTTGGCAAGCGCGTCTTCGTGCAGTCGGCCGGCGCGGCGGGGCTGCTCGACCTGGACCCGCTCGCCGTCGAGGTCTGCCGCGAGATCGGCGTCGACATCGCCGGCCACTCCACCCACACCTTCGACGAAATGGAGGAATGGGGCGAGGACGTCTCGCAGTACGACCTCATCATCGCCCTGTCGCCGGCGGCGCAGCGCCGGGCGCTGGAGGCGGCCGCCTTCAGCCATGTCGCGGTGGAGTACTGGCCGACGCTGGACCCGACCGACCTGGGCGAGACGCGCGAACAGAAGCTGCAGGCCTATCGCCAGACCCGCGACCAGATCCGCGACCGCATCGTGACGCGCTTCGGCCTCGGCCTGTGAACCGCCGGGACCAGGACGCCCCGGCGGCCGCGCCGCGTCACGCGGCGACAAGCCTGTCGTTCAGCCACTTCATGTCCCAGTTCTTCAGCTTGTTCTTGAACAGGGTCGCGATCTCGCTGTCGTTCTTGTTCTTCTCGGACCAGCCCTTGGCGTTGCCGCTCGGCGTCTTTTCAAGCGAATTGTAGGCCTGCCCCACCGCCGCGAAGAACGGGTCGATCTCGCCCTTGAAGGTCATGTCGTAGAGCTTGCCGACGCCCACGTCGCGCTTGTCGCCGAAGAGGTCGAGAAGAAGGCGGATCGCGCCGGTCTCGGTCACGTAGCGGTCCACGACGGTGACGCCCGCCTCCGGACAGGCCAGCTCGGAGAAGTAGTTGATGCAGCCCTCGTTGATCTGAAGCTTGAACTTGTGCAGGGGCGACTCGCCGCCGACCCCGGAGCAGATGTGCACGAGTTCGTGCAGCTCGTCGAACTTCACGCCGCCCTCGACGCCGGTGTACATGTCGTCGCTGGTGGTCAGCGCGGTGGTGTTGTTGCCGAGGATCTGGCCTTCGGCTGCGCCCATGTAGCTTGCCGGATCGCCGCCGCTTTTGCGCGCCATGTCGGCGGCGAGCACCGCGATGAGGTCGGTCTGCGTAGGCACCCGGGCGGCGCGACCCAGCTCCTGAAGTCCCTTGATGCAGGCCGAGAGCACCATCGCGGCCTGCTTGGTGGATTTGGGCGCGGCCTTCTGGGCCTTGCTGCGCATGGTCTCGACCGAACCGGCGCAGATGTGCAGCGCATACTTGTGTTTGACGGTGTCGCGGTTCGGGTCGAGCAGAAGCTCCTTGAGGGTGTCGCGGTCAACCATGACCGTGCAGTTGGGGCATTTCTCGCGGACGATCGCCATGCCGTGTCATCCTTTCGCCAGACAGTCGACGCCTCGCCGGCGCCGCGCGCATGCTAGCGCGCCGACGAAGGCCGCCGCTGTGACGCGCGTCGCAGCGCGGCCGCGCCGCGGCAGGTCGACTGCGGAGCCCGACCGCCCTCCGGCGAGGCCTGCTCCGCTTGCCGGCTCGGAGACCGCTTCAGCCCTCGACGCGCCGCGACTTGAAGATGTTGAAGAGCAGGATCGCCGTGGCGGAGACGATCAGCACGCCGCCGGCGGTCTCGACCGCCTTGGCCGCCGCCATCGGCGCCAGCGCGCCCCAGGCCGCGCCGGCGAGCAGCAGCGCGCCGCCGGCCCCGCCGACCGCGAGATGGGCCTGCGCCAGCCGCGTCTCCGCCTGCCGCGGGGCCGCGTGATACCAGGCGCCGCAGAGGGCGAGCACCGCCCAGGCGAGCAGCACCGACGACCGCCAGACCGGCTCGGCCTCAAGCGCCATGACATGCGCCACGACGCCCCATTTCAGGCCGAGCACGACCATCGCCACCGATCCGAGCACGAAGAACAACGCAACGCCGCGCATGGCGATCCTCCCAAGAACACGAACTGATCGACGCATGTGTGCCCTCGAACCGTAACGCTCCGGTAAAGGGTCGGGCGAACTCAACCGGAAGGCGATCAGGCGACGTCCCAGGTCGGCGCCCAATCCGGGTCGATCTTGCGGCCGTCCGGGCGCGCGAGCGCGTGCAGCGCGCGCATCTCCTCGGGGCTGAGCGCGAAGTCGCCGATGGCGAGATTGGCGCGGATGCGCTCCGGCGTCTGCGATTTCGGGATCGCGACGACGCCCTTCTGCTGGATGTGCCAGCGCAGGACGATCTGCCCCGGCGTGCGCCCGTGCGCGTCGGCGACAGCCACGATCTCCGGCCTCTCCAGCAGCCCGCCCTTGCCGAGCGGCGCGTAGGAGACGAGCGCGAGGCCATGGGCGCGGCAGCTCGCCAGCAGCTTCGACTGGTCGAGTTCGGGGTGATGCTCGACCTGGTTGGCCGCCAGCCGCTCGCCATGCTTCTGCGCCGCGTCGAGCGCGGCGTCGAGCAGCGTCGTGGGGAAGTTCGACACGCCGATATGGCGCGTCAGGCCCGCCTTGCGGCAGGCGCAGAGCCCTTCGAGCATCTCGGCCGCCGTCATCGCGTTGTCGGGCCAATGGATGAGCAGCAGGTCGACGCGGTCTAGGCCGAGGCGCTTCAGGCTCGCCTCGGCCGCCTTGCGCGCGTCGTCGGCCTTGAGGTGGTCGTGCCAGATCTTCGTGGTGACGAAGATATCGTGACGTTCGACGCCCGAGGCGCGAAGCCCCTCGCCCACCGCGGCCTCGTTGCCGTACATCTCGGCGGTGTCGATATGGCGGTAGCCGGCGCGCAGCGCCTCCGCCACGGCCTGCGCGCAGGTCTCGTCCTTCATCGGCCAGGTGCCGAAGCCGAGCGCGGGAATGTTCGCGCCGTTCGCCTCGACGATCGGGATGGCGGTGTCGGTCATGCCGGTTTCTCCTTGCAGGTCCTTCCCTAACTACGCCCGCAAGCCGGGGGTTGCCACAGGCGGCGGCGCGCGCGATCTCTGCTCCATGACAGAACCAGTCCACATCGTAGGGGCCGGCATGGCCGGCTCGGAGGCCGCCTGGCAGGCCGCGCAGGCGGGCGCGCGCGTCGTGCTGCACGAGATGCGCCCCCATCGCGGCACCGAGGCGCACCGCACCGACGGCTGCGCCGAGCTCGTCTGCTCCAACTCCTTCCGCTCCGACTGCGCGGCGACCAACGCGGTCGGCCTGCTGCACGAGGAGATGCGGCGCGCGGGCTCGCTGATCATGGCGATGGGCGACCGCTGCAAGCTGCCGGCCGGCGGCGCGCTGGCGGTGGACCGGGACGCCTTCTCCGCCGCCGTGACTCAGGCGCTGACCGAGCATCCGCTGATCGAGATCGACCGCGGCGAGGTCGCCGGCCTGCCGCCGGAGGCGTGGGGCAACGTCATCGTCGCGACCGGCCCGCTGACCTCGCCGGCGCTGGCCGAGGCGATCGCGGCGCGCACCGGGGCCGAGGCGCTGGCCTTCTTCGACGCCATCGCCCCCATCGTCCATTTCGACAGCATCGACATGTCGAAGGCGTGGTTCCAGAGCCGCTACGACAAGGGCGAGACCGAGGCCGACCGCACCGCCTATCTCAACTGCCCGATGGACGAGGCGCAGTTCAACCGCTTCATCGACGCCGTGCTCGCCGCGCCCGTCACCGAATTCAAGGAGTGGGAGAAGAACACGCCCTATTTCGAGGGTTGCCTTCCCATCGAGGTGATGGCCGCGCGGGGGCGCGAGACGCTGCGCTTCGGCCCGATGAAGCCGGTCGGCCTCACCAATCCGCACCAGCCCACGATCAAGGCGCACGCCGTGGCGCAGCTGCGCCGCGACAACGCGCTCGGCACGCTCTACAACATCGTCGGCTTCCAGACCAAGATGAAGTACGGCGCGCAAGTCGATGTCCTGCGGCTCATTCCGGGGCTGGAGGACGCGCAGTTCGCCCGGCTCGGCGGCATCCACCGCAACACCTTCCTCAATTCGCCGCGCCTGCTCGACGGCTCGCTGCGGCTGAAGGTCGAGCCGCGCCTGCGCTTCGCGGGGCAGATCACGGGCGTCGAGGGCTATGTCGAGAGCGCGGCGATGGGCCTGCTCGCTGGCCGCTTCGCCGCGGCCGAGGCGCTGGGCCGCCCACTGGAGGGCCCCTTCGGCCCGCCGCCGCCGGAAACCGCCCATGGCGCCCTGCTCGCCCATGTCACCGGCGGAGCGGAGGCCGACACGTTCCAGCCGATGAACGTCAACTTCGGCCTGTTCCCGCCGCTGGAGACGCGCGCCAGGGGCCGCAAGGCGGCGCGCAAGGCCGCCCGCGCCGAGGCGATGAGCGCGCGCGCCCTCATCGCCTGCGACGCATGGCTCGCCGGCCGGGCGGTCGCGGCCTGAGGGCCGCGCTCCGCCGCGGCGCCTCCGCACCATGCGCGCGCATCCGGGAAAGATCTTCAACGAGCGCCTCAAGGCCATCGCCGCGGCGCTCAACACGCTTTCAAGCGCGGTCCTTGTTCTCGGCGTCATCAAGCGCAATATCGACGGTGCGGAGACGTCGCTGGCCTCCGGCGCCGCCCAACTCGATCTGTTATGGATTGCGGTGGCCTTTGTGGGGTATGCTCTGGGCCTGTGGCTGCTGGGCTGGCTCAAGCCGGAAGCCTGACGCGAGACGAAGGGAGGACGGGCGATGAACATCTGGTTCGAGTACGGCGTGCCGTTCGGGCTCGTGGCCTTCGGCCTGCTGGCGGTGCTCTACGCCCATCTCGAAGGCAAGCGCGTCGACCGCCTCATCGTCGAGGAACGGCGCCGCGAAAGGCTGAGCCGCCGCCGCTGACCGCCACGGTCGACCTTTTCGGAATAGACGCCCGATTTCGGACGGACGCGCGCCCGCGTCGCCGCTAGGTTGAGGCGATGCTGTTCGATCTTCCAGACGACGAGACGCTCTACCGCGCCCTGCTCGCGCGGGACGCCCGCTTTGACGGTCAGGTCTATGTCTGCGTGCGCAGCACCGGCATTTTCTGCCGTCTCACCTGCCCCGCCCGCAAACCGAAATTCGAGAACTGCGCGTTCCATCGCACCGTCGGCGCCTGCATCGAGGCAGGCTATCGCGCCTGCCTGCGCTGCAAGCCCCTCGGCGCCGCGGCCGCGGCCGACCCGGCCGTCGCCGCGCTGCTCGACGCGCTGGAGGAGCGGCCCGAGCGCCGCTGGTCGGAGCGCGACCTGACGGCGCGCGGCTACGACCTCGCCACGGTGCGGCGCAGCTTCAAGCGCCATTTCGGCATGACGTTTCTGGAGATGGCGCGGCGCCGCCGGCTGCGCGACGGGTTCGAGACGCTCTCGACCGGCGGCCGGATGATCGCCGCCCAGCTTGAGGCGGGGTTCGAATCGCCGAGCGCGTTCCGCGCCGCCTTCGCCCGGCTGCTCGGCTGCACGCCAGGCGACTTCCGCGCCGACGCGCCGCTCAAGGCGGGGTGGATCGCCACGCCGCTCGGCGACATGATCGCCGTCAGCAGCGCGACGCATCTGCACCTGCTTGAGTTCGTCGAGCGCAAGGCCCTGCCCGCCGAGCTGCGCCGGCTCGCCGCCGAAGGGCGCGGCGTCGGCATCGGCCGCCCCGCCCCGACCGAGCAGGCCGCCGCGGAGCTCGCCGCCTATTTCACCGGGCGCAGCGCCCGCTTCGAGACGCCGCTGGCGCCGCCGGGCGGGGCCTTTGCGCAGCAGGTGTGGCGCGCGCTGCGCGACATTCCCGCCGGAGAGACGCGGAGCTACGGCGAGCTCGCGCGCCTGATCGGCCGACCCGAAGCCGTGCGGGCCGTCGCGCGCGCGAACGGCCAGAATCAGATCGCGCTGATGATCCCCTGCCACCGCGTCATCGGCGCCGACGGCGCGCTGACCGGCTATGGCGGCGGGCTGTGGCGCAAGCAGCGGCTCATCGAGATCGAGGCGGCGTTCAGGGCGGCGCCGGCGGCGGGGGCCGCGTGAGCAGGGCTCAGTCGGCGCCGTTGCGCCGGTCGTCGCGCCTCAGAACGCCCGCTGGCTGCCTCGCGACAGGAAGAAGCCCCTGCCGTCCTCGTTGACGCAGTTGAGGCCCTCGCGGGTCGAGAGGCAGGTGAGCCCGCCGAATTCGCCCGTCACCCCGTACTCCGCCGTCTCCTGCGCATAGCGGCTGCGGTCGAGCGGCTCGCAGCTCATCTCGACGAGGCCACGGTTGCGCATGAAGAAAACGTGGCCCCAGTCCGACGCGCACCATGCCGGCCGCGGCGCGGCGGGCGGGCCGCCGCGCTCGATGACGACGCAGCGGATATCGGAACCATCGACCTCAAGACCCACGGAGCACTGTATGTTGCCCGAAGGCGTCTGGAAGGTGAATACGTCAGCCTGCGCCTCAACGGCGGCCAGCGCCAGGACGGCGATGAAGACCCTTCTCAAATCATTTCCCCTGCAAAACCTCCTCCGGTGGGACTTGAGGCTAGCGGGGCGGCGTGCGGCGCGCCACCGTTTCAGATGCGGCCAGCGCCGC
The DNA here is from genome assembly GCA_964352995.1 of uncultured Rhodobacterales bacterium. Lineage (GTDB taxonomy): Bacteria > Pseudomonadota > Alphaproteobacteria > Rhodobacterales > Rhodobacteraceae > Rubrimonas. The sequence goes on along the minus strand of CAYGUQ010000002.1, from coordinate 526 downwards.
GACCAGTTTCAGCGCAGCGCCCGGTCCGCCAGATTGACCGCCTCGATCACGCGCTGGGTCGCTTCCGAGAGCAGGTAGACGCGCCCGCCGCTCTCGACATAGACCTCGCCGCCGCGCGGCCGGCGCAGGCCGTAGTCGTCGACGCGGACGATCCGCAGGCGCACGTCGTCCGGAATGCGCTCGCCGCGACTCCAGGACTTCTGCTGTCCGGGAGGCGTGCAACTCCCCTTCTTGGCGAGGCCGGGCGGACAATGGCCCGGCCCGCCGGCGACGACGACCAACGGCGACGCAACGATACACGAAGCCAACGCTATGGCGGCGACGCCTTTCGCATTCAAACCTCGAACCGACACCACTGAAACCTCCAACCGTTCGACGTCGACGCGAAAAGGCGCCGCGGAGTTCGAACTCTGCGAAGCCAAGTTGGTTGCGCCGCCTCACCAGCTTCCTAGCGCGGCGCGCCACAGCAGCGACGCGCGGGCGCGGAAGGGCGACGGCGCGGCCGGCCCCGCTTCGGGATCGAAGC
>CAYGUQ010000001.1:0-39143 GCA_964352995.1 uncultured Rhodobacterales bacterium | reverse complement strand
CGCGGCCCGCGCGCCGTCCAGCGCGCCGTTCTGCTCCTCGATAGCGCCGGTCAGCGCGTCGGCGTCGCCGCTCAGCGTGCGCGACTGCGCGTTCATGTCGGCCGCGGCGTCCTGCACCGCGGAGAAGGTGTCGCGCAGGCCGGAGGAGACGCGGTCGAGCGCCCGCAGCAGCGTGTCGTAGCCGCCCTGATGCGCGCGCGACGCCGTGACGGAGAGGTCGCCGCCCGAGAGCAGGTCGGCCAGCGCCATGGCCTCGTCGACGGCGCTCTGCGCCGCCTCCAGCGCCCGGTTGACCGCATCCGCGCCCAGCGTCGAAACCCTCTCGGTGAACCTGCCGGCCGATACGATCGCGGCCGCCTCGCCCAGCGCGACCGCCGCGTCGCCCGGAGCCGCCTCAGACTTGGCTGCGTCAGCCATGGCCGCGTCGGCCTGGGCCGCGTCGGCCGCCGTCGTCGCCTCCTGCGCCGCCCGCGAAACCTTCTCCGCCGCCGCGGACGCGAACCAGGCGCAGGCGGCGGCCGCGCAGGCGAGCAGCGCCGCGGACGCCGCAGCGGCCACGGAGGGCACGTACCCGAGCGCCGCCGCGACGGCGGCGAGCGCGGCGGTCCCGCCGCAGGCCGCCGCAAGGGCGCTATGTGACAGCAGGGCGGCTGGCATGGACCCACCTTCGCCAGATATAGACAATTCCCGAACTAGCGGCCAGATCGTCAACGTTCGCCTAACGCGCCCGTTTTTTATTTCGGTCGAGGCCGTCAATACTGCCAGCGCCCCACGATATGAACGTTTTTTGCGCAAAACTTCAGCTATTGGAATCGGCTTCGTAGAAGAGGCCCCCGACGGTTCAGGCGACCGCGTTCTCGCCGCCAGCCCCTCGCCGCAGGCCCTCCCGGCCGCTATGTAGCGGGATTGATCGGCAGGAGGCGGCGCATGGCTGACGGACGCATTCCCGAACGGCGGTATCTCTCGGTGCGCGGCGCGCGGGCCCACAACCTCAAGAGCATCGACGTGGACATTCCGCGCGATTCGCTCACCGTCGTGACCGGTCTCTCGGGGTCGGGGAAATCCTCGCTCGCCTTCGACACGATCTACGCCGAGGGCCAGCGCCGCTACGTCGAGTCGCTGTCGGCCTATGCGCGCCAGTTCCTACAGATGATGCAGAAGCCCGACGTCGACCACATCGAGGGCCTGTCGCCGGCCATCGCCATTGAGCAGAAGACCACCAGCCGCAACCCGCGCTCGACCGTCGGCACCGTCACCGAGGTCTACGACTACCTGCGCCTGCTCTTCGCCCGCGTCGGCACGCCCCATTCGCCCGTGACCGGCCTTCCGATCGAGGCGCAGCAGATCTCCGAGATGGTCGACCGCGTCATGGCGATGCCGGAAGGCACGCGCGCCTACCTGCTCGCCCCCTTCGTGCGCGACCGCAAGGGCGCCTACGCCAAGGAGTTCGTGGACCTGCGCAAGCAGGGTTTTCAGCGCGTTAAGGTGAACGGCGAGTTCCTCGATCTCGACGAGGCCCCCGTCCTCGACAAGAAGCTGCGCCACGACATCGACGTCGTGGTCGACCGCATCGTCGTGCGCGAGGGTCTGGAGACGCGGCTGGCCGACAGCTTCGCCACCGCGCTGAAGCTGGCCGACGGCATCGCCATCATCGAGACGGCGCCGGCCGCGGACGATGACGGGAACGCGCCCGAGCCGGAACGCTTCACCTTCAGCGAAAAGTTCGCCTGCCCCGTCTCCGGCTTCACCATCGCCGAGATCGAGCCGCGCCTGTTCTCGTTCAACGCGCCTTTCGGCGCCTGCCCGTCCTGCGACGGTCTTGGCGTGGAGTTGTTCTTCGACGAGCGCCTCGTGGTGCCCGACGACGGCCTGTCGCTCGGCCAGGGCGCGCTGGCGCCGTGGTCCAAGACCAAGACCCCTTATTTCCGCCAGACCATCGACGCCATCGCGAAGCACTACGGCTTCAAGACCAGCACGCCGTGGCGCAAGCTGCCCGCCTTCGCGCAGCAGGTCATGCTGCACGGCTCCGGCGAGGACGAGATCCGCTTCCGCTACGACGACGGCGGCCGCGTCTACGAGGTCGTGCGCGGCTTCGAGGGCGTGATTCCGAACATGGAGCGCCGCTACCGCGAGACCGACAGCGCCTGGGTCCGCGAGGAGTTCGAGCGCTATCAGGCCCGGCGCGCCTGCCGCGACTGCGGCGGCTACCGCCTCAAGGAGCAGGCGCTGGCGGTGAAGATCGGCGGCAGGCACATCGGCCAGGTCACCGAGCTGGCCATCCGCGAGGCGCTCGACTGGGTGGAGGACGCGCCGAACCACCTGACCAGGCAGAAGAACGAGATCGCGACCGCGATCCTCAAGGAAATCCGCGAACGCCTCGGCTTCCTCGTCAATGTCGGGCTCGACTACCTCACCCTCGCGCGCAACGCAGGCACCCTGTCGGGCGGCGAGAGCCAGCGCATCCGCCTCGCGAGCCAGATCGGTTCGGGCCTCACCGGCGTGCTTTACGTGCTGGACGAGCCGAGCATCGGCCTGCACCAGCGCGACAACGACCGCCTGCTCACCTCGCTCAAGGGCCTGCGCGACCAGGGCAACACCGTGCTCGTGGTCGAGCATGACGAGGAGGCCATCCGCGAGGCCGACCACGTGCTCGACATCGGCCCCGGCGCCGGCGTCCACGGCGGCCAGGTCATCGCCAGCGGCACGCCGGCCGACATCGCCGCCTGCGCCGCCTCGGTCACCGGCGCCTACCTGCGCGGCGACCGCGAGATCGCGACGCCCTTCGAGCGGCGCAAGGGCAACGGCAAGCACGTCAGGGTCGTGAACGCGACCGGCAACAACCTGACCGGCGTGACCGAGAGCATCCCGCTCGGCGCCTTCACCTGCATCACCGGCGTCTCGGGCGGCGGCAAGTCCACCTTCACCATCGAGACGCTCTACAAGACCGCCGCGATGCGCCTCAACGGCGCCCGCGAGACGCCCGCGCCCTGCGACCGGATCGAAGGCTTCGAGCATCTCGACAAGGTCATCGACATCGACCAGTCGCCCATCGGCCGCACGCCGCGCTCCAACCCAGCCACCTACACCGGCGCCTTCGGCCCGATCCGCGACTGGTTCGCCGGCCTGCCCGAGGCCAAGACGCGCGGCTATCAGCCCGGCCGCTTCAGCTTCAACGTGAAGGGCGGGCGCTGCGAGGCGTGCCAGGGCGACGGCGTCATCAAGATCGAGATGCACTTCCTCCCCGACGTCTACGTCGAGTGCGAGACCTGCAAGGGCGCGCGCTACAACCGCGAGACGCTGGAGGTTCTCTACAAGGGCAAGAGCATCGCGCAGGTCCTCGACATGACGGTCGAGGACGGCGTGACCTTCTTCGAGGCCATCCCCTCGATCCGCGAGAAGCTGGCGACGCTGGAGCGGGTCGGCCTCGGCTACATCAAGATCGGCCAGCAGGCGACGACGCTCTCGGGCGGCGAGGCGCAGCGCGTGAAGCTGTCGAAGGAGCTGAGCAAGCGCGCCACCGGCCGCACCCTCTACATCCTCGACGAACCGACCACCGGCCTGCATTTCGAGGACGTGAAGAAACTGCTCGAAGTGCTTCACGAGCTTGTGGAAACCGGCAACTCGGTCGTGGTGATCGAGCACAATCTCGACGTCATCAAGACCGCCGACTGGCTGATCGACTTCGGCCCCGAGGGCGGCGACGGCGGCGGCCGCGTCATCGCGACCGGCACGCCGGAGGACGTCGCCGCAGTCCCGGCCAGCCACACCGGCCGATACCTCCGCCCGATGCTGGCGCGCGCGGGCCGCATCGCGGCGGAGTAGCCGGCTCGCCGCGCCCGCCCGCCGGCGAGCCGCCAACGCAACGCGCGGCCCGAACACACGCCGTTAACGGTTCGGGACGTGCCCGCGCTTCAAGGCGACGTCATGGCGATTCTCTGGCGCAAGCGCGGTGCGTCGCCTCAATCGAGCGCCAGCGCCGCGCCCTCCGTCAGCGGCGCGAAGGCCGGCGCGACATGGGCGTCGTCGGCCTCCGCCAGCGTCGCCGGCCGCCAGCGCGGCGCGCCGTCCTTGTCGATCACCACCGCCCGCACGCCCTCGTAGAAGTCCGGCGTGACCATGCAGAACCGCGCGAGCCGGTGCTCCAGCGCCATGCACGCCGCGAAATCGAGCGTCCGCCCCTCGCGCAACTGCCGGAAGGCGATCCGGGTCGAACTCGGCGACTTGGCGCGGATCGTCGTCGCCTGCGCCGCGGCCCACGCCCCGCCGGCGCCGTCGAGCGCCGCCAGCACGGCCTCGACGCTTTCGCCCGAGAACAGCCGGTCGATGTCGGGCCTGAGCGCGGGCAGCGCCGCGGGGCCGGGGTCGGCGGCGAAGGGCGCCAGCGCGGCGTCCACCGCCGCCAGCCCCCCTGAGAGATCCGCCGCCGCCAGCGCCGCCAGCGCCGCCGCCTGCGCCGCGGAGGGCACGTGGAGGTCGCACAGCCCCGCCGCGCCCGCGTCCGCCGCCTTCAGCCGGGCGCCGGTCAGCCCCAGCCACATTCCCGTCTCGCCCGGCAGCCGCGGCAGGAACCACGTCGCGCCGACGTCGGGAAACAGGCCGATCCCGGTCTCCGGCATGGCGAACAGCGTCGCGTCGCCCGAGACGCGCCGCGCGCCGTGGATCGAGACGCCGACGCCCCCGCCCATCACGATCCCGTCCATGAACGCGACATAGGGCTTGGGATAGCGATGGATCAGCGCGTTCAGCCGATACTCGTCGGCGTAGAAGCCCCAGTTCCGCACGCCTTCCCGCGCGGGGTCGCCGCGCCCGGCCTCCCACAATGCGCGCACGTCGCCGCCGGCGCAGAACGCCCGCTCGCCCGCGCCGACGATCGCCACCGCCTGCACGCCGGCGTCGTCGCGCCAGTCGCGCAGCCGCGCGTCGAGCGCCAGCGCCATGGCGTGCGTCAGCGCGTTCAGCGCCTTCGGCCGATTGAGCGTGACGAGACCCAGCCCGCCGCGCCGCTCGAAGATGATGTCGTCCATGCGCGCCTCCTCCGCCCTGCGATAGGCGAGCGCGCGCCCGAAAGCAAAGCCCGCTGGCGCGCCGCCGCCGCCTCGCTAGAGTGGCGCGCCATGGAGATGACGCTGAAGGACGCGCTGGCGCTGCTGACGCCCTACGACCTCGCCGCGGTGGGGTTCCTGCTGCTGACCGCGTCCGTCCTCGGCTGGCGCATCGAACATCCCGGCGCGCGCCGCCCCTCGGTCGCGGTGCTGATGGAGACCTACCGGCGCGAGTGGATGCGCCAGTTCATCCGCCGTGAGCAGAAGATCTTCGACGCGACCATCCTCGCCGGCCTGCGCGAGGGCGCCGCCTTCTTCGCCTCCACCACGCTGATCGCCGTGGGCGGCGCGCTGGCGCTGATCGGCAACCCCGAGCCGCTGGAGGAGGCCGCCGGAGGCCTCTCCGGCGCTGACGCGCCGCACCTGCTCTGGCGCATGAAGCTGGCGCTGGTGGTGCTGTTTCTCGCCCACGCCTTCCTGCGCTTCGTCTGGTCCACCCGCGTCTTCGCCTACAGCGCCGTGGCGATGGCCTCCGTGCCGCTCGACCCGGAGGACCCCCGCGCCCTGCCCCGCGCCGACATGGCGGCCGCCCTCAACATCCGCGCCGCCCACAACTTCAACCGCGGCCTGCGCTCGCTCTACTTCGCGCTCGCCGCGCTGGGCTGGCTGATCGGCCCGTGGGGTCTGGCCGCCGCGACGGTCGCCGTCGGCTGGCTGGTCTGGTCGCGCGAGTTCCTCTCCGCCCCGCACGCGGCCCTGAAGGACTGCGAGTGAGGCGGGGCGGTGCGGAAGCGGGCTGAAGCGCCCGCTCGCGAGAACGCCGTCGCTGGCTGGTCCACGCCCCGCGCGCCGCCGCGCACCGCGTCAGGCTGCGTCGAGCAGCCTGCGGCTGATGATGACGCGCATGATGTCGTTGGCGCCTTCCAGAATGCGATGCACGCGGAGGTCCCGCAGCCGCTGCTCGACGCCATAGTCGGCGATATAGCCATATCCGCCAAAGAGTTGCAGCGCCTCGTCGACGACGTTGAAACAGGCGTCCGTCGCGAAGCGCTTGGCCATCGCCGAGCGCTTCGTCGCCTCCGGGTCGCCCCGGTCGAGCGCGTCCGCCGCCGCCCAGGTCATCAGCCGCGAGGCCTCCAGCGCCGTCGCCATGTCGGCCAGCCTGAACTGCACCGCCTGCAGCGCGCTCAACGGCTTGCCGAACGCGACGCGCTCCTTCACATGCGCTGTGGCGGCCTCCAGCGCCCACGCCGCGCCGCCGAGCGAGCAGGCCGCGATGTTGATGCGCCCGCCGTCCAGCCCCGCCATGGCGTAGCGGAAGCCGTGGCCCTCCGGCCCCAGCCGGTTCTCCGCCGGCACCCGGCACTCGTCGAAGGAGACCACCGCCGTCGGCTGGCTGTTCCAGCCCATCTTGCGCTCAGGCGCGCCGAAGCTCATCCCCGGCGTCCCCTTCTCCACCAGCAGGCACGAGATGCCCTTCGGCCCCGCCTCGCCGGTGCGGCACATGACGGCGTAGAGGTCCGAGGCGCCCGCGCCGGAGATGAACGCCTTGGACCCGTTCAGAACGTAGGCGCTGTCGCCGTCGGCCCGCGCCGTCGTCCTCAGCGCCGCGGCGTCGGAGCCGGAGCCGGGTTCGGTGAGGCAGTAGCTCGCCACGGTCTCCATCGAGCAGAGCTGAGGCAGCCAGCGCGCCTTCTGGTCGGCGCCGCCGTAGCGGTCGATCATGCCGGCGACCATGTTGTGTATCGTGAGGAAGGCCGAGGTCGAGACGCAGCCCTTCGCGAGCCCTTCGAAGATCAGCGCCCCGTCGAGCCGCCCGAGGCCCGAGCCGCCGTGCTCGGGGTCCACGAAGACGCCGGCGAGGCCGAGCGCAGCGGCCTCCCGCATCACGTCGAGGGGGAAATGCGCCGTCCGGTCCCATTCGCCGGTATGGGGCGCGAGCTTCTCGGCCGCGAAGGCGTCGACCATGGCGACGATCTGCGCCTGCTCCTCGGTCAGCGTGAAGTCCATGCCGCAACCTCTTCCACGGGCGCGAATCCGCCCTGCGCGCCCATGCGCGACCTTCGGCGAAACGGCGGGCGACGGAAAGCGGTCTGTGCGCGCCGCCCTGCTCGCGGCCCAGTCCCGAAGAACTCCGGCGCCGGCGGAGGTCTGCGGCGCCGGAGGGCGCGCTCGCCGGGGCCGCGGCGATCTGTCTTTTCGCCGTATCCGCCGCGGCATGGCATCGATGGGGCTGGAGGACCGCCATGCCGACCGTCACCGCCGCCTACCCGCACGCCCGCCCCCGCCGCCTGCGCCAGGCGCCCTGGGCCAGGCGCATGGTCCGCGAGACGACCCTCACCGCCGACGACCTGATCTGGCCGATCTTCATCATCGAGGGGAAGGACCGGTCGGAGCCGGTGCCGTCGATGCCGGGCGTGGAGCGCCTCACCATCGACCGCGCCGTGCGCGCCGCGGAAGGCGCCGCGAAGCTCGGCATCTCGGCCATCGAACTGTTTCCGTACACCGAGGAGAGCCTGAAGACCGCGAGCTGCGAGGAGGCGTGGAACCCCGAGAACCTCGTCAACCGCGCCACCCGCGCCATCAAGAAGGCGGTGCCGGAGATCGGCGTGATGCTCGACGTCGCGCTCGACCCCTACAACGCCGACGGCCATGACGGGCTGGTGATCGACGGCAAGGTCGCCAACGACCCCTCGCTGGAGTGCCTCGTGCGCCAGACGCTCGCGCAGGCGGAGGCCGGCGCCGACATCCTCGGCCCGTCCGACATGATGGACGGCCGCGTCGCCGCGATGCGCGGCGCGCTCGAGGGCGCCGGGTTCCACGACGTCCTGATCATGAGCTACGCGGCCAAGTACGCCTCGTGCTTCTTCTCGCCGTTCCGCGAGGCGGTGGGCTCCGGCGGGGCGCTCAAGGGCGACAAGAAGACCTACCAGATGGACCCCGGCAACAGCGACGAGGCGCTGCGCGAGACCGCGATGGACCTCGCGGAGGGCTCCGACATGGTGATGGTCAAGCCGGGCCTGCCCTATCTCGACATCATCCGCCGCCTGAAGCAGGAGTTCGCCTGCCCTGTCTTCGCCTACAACGTCTCAGGCGAATATTCGATGATCAAGGCCGCCGCCGCAAACGGCTGGCTCGACGGCGAGCGCGCCATGATGGAGAGCCTGCAGTGCCTCAAGCGCGCCGGCTGCGACGGCATCCTCACCTACTTCGCCCCGGAGGCTGCGCGGGCGCTGAAGGCGTGACGCGCGGAGGCGGCGCGGGCTGACAAGTCGGCGTGCGATCCTAACTCTGGAGCATGTGTCGATCCGGAGCAGAGCCATGAGCCATTCCCGCCGCCTCGCCCTCGCCCTTGCAGCCTGCCTCGGCGCCGCCTCCCTTCAGGCCGCCGAGACCAAGGTGGTGGACAGTTCGGCGGGGTTCATGCGCATCGAGACCGCGGCGACGGGACTCGAGCATCCCTGGTCGGTCGCCTTCCTTCCCGACGGCCGCCAGCTCGTCACGGAGCGGTCGGGCCGGATGCGCCTGATCGCCGCCGGCGTGGTCTCCGCGCCTATACCGGGCTTGCCGGAAGTGTACGCCTCCGGCCAGGGCGGTCTGTTCGACGTCGCCCTTGCGCCCGACTTCGAGACTTCCGGCCGCCTCTACTTTTCTTTCGCCGAACCGAGCGACGGCGGCGCCGCGACGGCGGTGGCCCGGGCGCGGCTTGTGGAGGATCGGCTGGAGAATGTGAAGGTCGTCTTCCGCATGAACAAGCCGTCCTCGGGCGGCCGCCACTTCGGCGGGCGCATCGTCGTGAACGCAGACGGCACGCTGTTCGTGACGACGGGCGACCGCGGCGAGCCGTCGCGCGCGCAAGACCTGCGCGACCATGCCGGCAAGGTGCTGCGGCTCGCACCCGACGGCTCGGCGCCGGGCGACAACCCGTTCCAGGGCCGCGCCGATGCGCTGCCCGAGATCTGGTCCTACGGCCACCGCAACCCTCAGGGCGCGGCGCTCGACGCGGAAGGCCGCCTCTGGACCGTCGAGCATGGCGCGGCCGGCGGCGACGAGGTCAACCAGCCGCAGGCCGGCCGCAACTACGGCTGGCCGGTGATCAGCTACGGCACGCACTATTCCGGCGCGCGCATTGGCGAGGGAACTGCGAAGGAAGGCATGGAGCAGCCCGCGTTCTACTGGGACCCCTCCATCGCGCCGTCCGGCCTGGCGGTCTATGGCGGCGACCTCATCCCTGAATGGGCCGGCGCGATCGTGGCCGGCGCGCTGAAGTATCAGCTGCTCTCCCGCCTCGAAGTCGGCCCGCAGGGCATAGGGGCCGAGGAGCGCATTCTCGACGGAGACTTCGGGCGGATTCGCGACGTCCGCGTCGGCCCGGACGGCGCGATCTGGTTCCTTACCGACGAAGCCGACGGCGCGCTGCTGCGCATGGCGCCGGCCGACTGAGGTCGGGGCCGCCGGTCATCGACATGTCATCGATCTGACATGCCATGCCTCAAAAAACTTCATGAAAATCAGGCGTCACAAGGCGTCGCCGATCAGATATCGACTGGTTAACGAACTCTGAAAGCGTAGCGGTTCGCCGTGGATCGGCGCGAGTTGCGCGCTTGTTGATCAGCGTGTGATCGGTCGCCAGTCGCGGCCGTCGCCAGTAATGGAGATTGAGCCCGATGGCGCCTCTCGACCTTAGCGTTAACCGCATCGCCCGATTTGAGACCGGCGTCTTCGACGGCGGCGGAAGCGAAGTGGTGGTTCATGACGGCGGGCGCTTCTACTCCACCAACGCCGATGCGAACGCGATCGACGTATACACGGTCGCGGACGGGAAGATCGGCTCGATCAGCCTCGCCGGCGTGCCGAACGGCGGCGGCGTGACCTCGGTGGCGGTGAAGGACGGCATCGTCGCGGCGGCCGTCGCGAACGCGGACAAGACGCAGAACGGGTTCGTCGCGCTCTTCGCCGCCGAAGACCTGGACGCGCCCGCGGTCGTGCTGGAGGTCGGCGCGCTGCCCGACATGCTGACCTTCACGCCCGGCGGCCAGATCGTCGTCGCGATCGAGGGCGAGCCGGCCGACGACGGGACCGACCCCGCCGGCGGCCTCGCAGTGATCACGCCCGACGTTTCCGACCTCGGCGCGTCGACCGTCGAGATGTTCGACTTCACCGCCTTCGACGGGCAGGAAGACGCGCTGCGCGCGGCAGGTGTGCGCATCCGCGAAGGCGCCGCAGCCTCGGTCGATTTCGAGCCCGAGTACATCGCCGTCGATCCGCAGACCGGCAATCTGTTCGTCACCCTTCAGGAAAACAACGCCGTCGCCGTGTTCGACATGTCGGCGAAGGCCTTCACGGCGATCCAGGCGCTGGGAACCGTCGATCACTCCGTCGAGGGTCAGGGGATCGACCCCTCCGACCGCGACGACGTCGTCGCGGTTCGCACGGTTCCCGTTCAGGGCATGCGGATGCCCGACGCCATCGTCGCCTTCGTCGCGAACGGCCAGACCTACTACGCCACCGCCAATGAGGGCGACGGCCGCGAGTACGACTTCTACGAGGACGAGGCCCGCGTAAAGGACATCGACCTCGATCCGTCCAGTTTCCAGGGCCTCGGGCAGCTGCAGTCCGACGCGGCCATCGGCCGGCTGACCGTTTCGACGGTCGACGGCGACACCGATGGCGACGGCGACTTCGACCAGCTCTTCAGCTTCGGTTCGCGTTCCTTCACCATTTTTGACGCCGACGGCAACGTCGTCTTCGACAGCGGCGACGACTTCGAGCAGATCATCGCCCGGGACTTTCCCAACCGCTTCAACGTCAACAACGACGAGCCGTTCGACGTCGACACGCGCTCGGACGCCAAGGGCCCCGAGCCGGAGGCGATCGCCATCGCCCATGTCGACGGCCACACGCTCGCGCTGATCGGGCTTGAGCGCGTGAACGGCGTCATGGTCTACGACGTGACCGACCCCGTGAATGCGGTCTTCCTGACCTACATCGACACTGTGGTCGACGGCGACGGCTCCGACGACGCGGCCAACCTCCTGCTGAGCGACCTCGGGCCGGAGACGATCGCCGTCGTCTCCGCCGATGAAAGCGAGAGCGGCCTCACGGAGATCGCCGTGGCTAACGAGATCAGCGGCTCGATCTCGGTTTATACGCTCGAATTCGTCGCCCCGGCGCCGAGTTTCGACCTCCAGATCACCGAGATGTGGCCGGGCAACGACCCTGGAAACAACCTCACTTCCGACTGGTTCGAGGTGACGAACTTCGGCGACGCCGAGTGGACCGCCGCCGCCGACGGCGCGCTCTACTTCGACGACGAAAGCGCCGACCGCAGCGTGGCCGATCTCATGGAGGGCGTCGCCAGCATCGCCGCCGGAGAGAGCGCGATCTTCGTCGAGGGCGAGGCCGGCGACGTCGCCGAGTTCCTTGAAGTCTGGGCCGGCGTGATCGACCCCGACGTCAAGATCGGTTTCTACAACGGCGCCGGGCTCGGTCAGGGCGGCGACGCCGTGGCGCTGTTCATCGACGACGAGAACGACGGGCTGGACGCGGACGACGCGGTGCTCGACCTCGAGGCGTTCCCCGACGCGAACGACAACGGCGGCCAGTCCTACGAGGTCGAAGCCGGCGCCTTCTCGGAGGACGGCGTCAACGGCGCCGCGACGACCGCCGCCGTGAACAGCGTCGGCCAGCCCGCCGTCGGTTCGCCGGGCTTCGAGCAGTCGACCATCTTCACGCTGCAGCTGCTGCATGTCGCGGATCAGGAGGCGTCTACGCAGGCAGTGTTCGACGCGCCCCGCCTCTCGGCGGTGATGAACGCGCTGGAGGCGCAGGACGTCGGCGCCGACGCGACCCTGCGCCTGTCGTCGGGCGACGCGATCCTGCCGGGCCTGTTCTTCCAGGCCTCCGCGGCGTTGTTCGGCCAGGCCGGCGTCGCCGACATGATCATCCAGAACGAACTGGGCTGGGACGCGATCGCCTTCGGCAACCACGAGTTCGACTTCGGTTCGGCCTTCATCGCCGACCTGATCGACGGCACCTTCGACGTCGACGGCGCCGCCGCGACGCCCGAGGAGTTCCTGAACTACGCCTTCGACGGCGTTCCCGCCTATGAGGGAACGGATTTCCCCTATCTCTCGGCCAACCTCGACTTCTCGACGGAACCGAGCCTCGCGCCGCTGCAGGTCGCGGGAGGCGGCGCGCCGGCGCCGCGCACGGTGACGTCCTCGGTCGTTCTTGAGCAGGGCGGCGAGCTGATCGGCGTCGTCGGCGCCACCACGCCCACGGTCGACTTCATCTCCAGCCCCGGCCTGCTCGGCGTCCTGCCCGAGGCCTTCGACGGCGACCCGACCCCCGAGCAGATCGACGCCCTCGCGGCGATCATCCAGGCCGAGGTCGACGCGCTGCTTGCCGCCAACCCGACCATGAACAAGGTGATCCTGCTGGCCCACATGCAGCAGATCGCCATCGAGCAGCAGCTTGCGGCGCGGCTGGAGAACGTCGACATCATCGTCGCCGGCGGCTCCAACACCCGCCTCTTCGACGAGAACGACCGGGCGCGCGCGGGCGACAGCGTGCAGGGCGAGTATCCCATCGTGGTGGAGAACGCCGGCGGGACCGATACGCTCGTCGTCAACACCGACGGCTCGTACAAGTATGTCGGCCGCCTCGTGATCGACTTCGACGCCGCCGGCAACATCATCGCCGACAGCTACGACAGCGCCGTCTCGGGCGCCTACGCGACCGATGCGCAGGGCGTCGCCGACCTCGGCGCGGAAGGCCTGATCGACCCCGAGATCCAGGCCGTCGCCGACCTGATCGGCGCCGAGATCCAGTCCAAGGAGAGCAACGTCTTCGGCGTCAGCGACGTCTACCTCGCCGGCCTCCGGCCCGAGGTGCGCCAGCAGGAGACCAACCTCGGCAACCTGACCGCCGACGCCAACCTCGCCGAGGCCAGGAAGACCGACGCGACCGTGCTCGTGTCGATCAAGAACGGCGGCGGCATCCGCGACGACATCGGCGAGATCATCGTGCCCGCCGGCGGCACGTCGGCCGAGCGGATCCCCAACGAGGAGATCCTCGACGCGGACGGCAACGTCATCAAGCCGGCGGGCGGCGTCAGCCAGAACGACATCGGCAACGCCCTGCGCTTCAACAACGACCTGTCGCTCGTCACGCTCACCGGCGCCGAACTGAGGGCGGTGCTGGAGCACGGCGTCGCCGCGTCGACCTATGACGAGAACGGCGGCGTGAACCAGCAGGGCCGCTTCCCGCAGGTTGCGGGCGTGCGCTTCAGCTTCGACCCCGACCTTGCGCCGGGCGCCCGCATCGTGAACGCGGCCGTTCTCAAAGCGGACGGTTCGGTCGCGGTCGAACTGGTGCGCGACGGCGAGACCGTCTCGCCGGACGCGAGCATCCGCATCGTGACGCTGGGCTTTCTCGCCGGCGGCGGCGACGGCTATCCCTTCCCGCAGGGCGAGGCGGCCGACCGTGTCGACCTCATTGACGAGGGCGTCCGCTCCGGCGCCGCCACCTTCGCCGACGACGGCACCGAGCAGGATGCGCTGGCGGAGTATCTCGCAGCCGCCTACTCTGTCACGGCCTATTCGGAAGCCGAGACGGAGATCAGTGAAGACATGCGCATCCAGAACCTGAACTTCCGCGCCGACGCCGTATTCGATGAGGTCGTTCGGGCCGCGATCGTCATCAACGAGGTTCTGGGCAGCACGACGGGGATAGACAGCGAGTATGTCGAGCTGTTCGGCGAGGCCGGCGCTTCGCTCGCCGGGCTCAGCCTGATCATCGTGGAGAGCGACGACCAGTCCAGCAACGGCGCCATCGACTTCCGCTTCGACTTCGCCGCGGACGCCGCTCTCGGCGAGAACGGGTTCTACCTGCTCGCCAACGAACTCGCCGAGGCGACCTACGGCGTCACGGCGAACGCCACGATCGCGAACAACTCCATCGAGAACTCGTCCTACACCATCGCGCTGGTCGAGACCGCGAGCCTCGACGGCGCATCCGTAACCGGGGACGAGGCGGTGGTCGACGCGGTGGGCGTGACCGATGGCGAGGGCGAGGCGTTCTTCGCGTTCGGCGCGCCGGTGGTCGGCCCGGACGGCTCGTTCCTGCCGGCCGGCGTCGGCCGCGTCGAGGACGGGGTGGACACGGATGCGGCCGCGGACTGGTCTATCCTCAGCTTCAACAACGACCCCTCGGTGAACACCCCCACCGCCGGCGCGGAAGCATCTTCGCAGGCGCTGGTCATCAATGAAGTGCTGGGCAGCACGACGGGAATCGACAGCGAGTATGTCGAGCTGTTCGGCGAGGCAGGCGCTTCTCTCGCCGGGCTGAGCCTGATCATCGTCGAGAGCGACGACCAGTCCAGCAACGGCGCGATCGACTTCCGCTTCGACTTCGCCGCGGATGCGGTTCTCGGCGAGAACGGGTTCTTCCTGCTCGCCAACGAACTCGCCGAGGCGACCTACGGCGTTACGGCGGATGCGACGATCGACAACAACTCCATCGAGAACTCGTCGTACACGATCGCGCTTGTCGAGACCTCCAGCCTTTCCGGCGACACGGTCTCTGGCGCCGAGGTGGTGGTGGACGCGGTGGGCGTGACGGACGGCGAGGGCGAGGCGTTCTTCGCGTTCGGCGCGCCGGTGGTCGGCCCCGACGGCTCGTTCCTCCCTGCCGGCGTCGGCCGCGTGGCGGACGGGGTGGACACGGATGCGGCAGCGGACTGGTCCATTCTCAACTTCAACAACGACCCCGACGTGAACACGCCGACCTCGGGCGGCACGCGCAACGGCGGCGGCGGCGGCGACCTCACGCTGATCTCCGCGATCCAGGGCGCGGGAGCGGCGTCGCCGCTCGAAGGCCAGCGGGTCAAGGTGCAGGCGGTCGTCACGGTCGTCAGCGACCAGCTCAACGGCTTCTTCCTGCAGGAGGAAGCGGCCGACAGCGACGGCGACGCGGCGACGTCCGAGGGCGTCTTCGTCTTCACCGGCTCCGACCCGACCGTGTCGGTCGGCGACGTGGTGGAGTTCGACGCCAACGTGGCGGAGTTCTTCGGCCTGACGCAGCTCAGCGGGCTCGGCGACATCGCGATCATCGCCCAGGGCGCCGATCTGCCGCCCGCAGTCGCGTTCACGCTGCCCCTGCCCAACGCCACCGATCCCGCGGCCTTCTACGAGAGCCTTGAGGGCATGCTCGTCCGGGTCACCGCCGCCGAAGGCGAAACGCTGCGCGTCAGCGACGCCTTCACCGACTTCGGGGAAGTGGGCGTGACGGCTGGCGATCCCCTCCTGCAGCCGACGCAGGTCTTCGAGAGCTTCACGGCCGAGGCCGAGGCGCTCGACGCGGCGAATGCGCGGAACCTCCTCGTCTTCGAGAACCCCGTGGACGACAGCCTCACCAGCGCGCCGCGCGTCGGCGACGGCATCGTCGGCGGCGCCATCGAGGGCGCGATGAACTTCACCTTCAGCGAGTACAAGGTCGAGACCTCCGCGCCGGTCGAGTTCGACGCCTCGGTCAACCCGAACCCGCGTCAGGATGCGCCCGACGACGTCGGCGGCCGCCTCAAGGTCGCGTCCTTCAACGTCCTGAACTACTTCACGACGCTGGTGCCGGAGAACAGCAACGCCCGCGGCGCCGAGACCACGGCCGAACTGGCCGCTCAGACCGCCAAGATCGTCTCGGCGATCACGGCCATCGACGCCGACATCCTCGGACTCATCGAGATCGAGAACGATCTCTCCGGCGCGCCCGACGAGGCGGTCGCGGCGCTCGTCGACGCGATCAACGCCGCCCTCGGCGCAGAGGTCTACGACTACATCGCCACGGGCAAGGTCGGCGGCGACGCCATCAAGCAGGCGATCATCTACAAGACCGCCACCGTGGCACCGAAGGGCGACTTCGCGGTGCTCGACGACGAGGCTTTCACCGCGCCCTTCACGCCCGGCTCGCCGCAGTCCCGCCCCGCCGTCGCGCAGAGCTTCGAGGAGATCGGCACCGGCGAGGTGTTCACGGTGTCGGTGAACCATTTCAAGTCGAAGGGCTCGACCACCGGCGCGGTGGTCGACGGCGAGCCCGACGACAGCCCCGTCGAAGGCTCGGCGGCGCTGACCCGCATCGCCGCGGCTCAGGAGCTTGCGGCGTGGCTCGCGACCGACCCGACGGGTTCGGGCGACGCCGACCACCTGACCATCGGCGACTTCAACGCCTATGCGATGGAGCGGGCGATCAAGGCGCTGGAGGCGGAGGGCTTCACCAACCTCGCGGCCGAGGACGCCGTCTCCTACTACTTCAACGGCGAAGGCGGGACCCTCGACTACGCCTTCGCCAACGAGAGCCTGCTGGGCCAGGTGACCGGCTCGACGATCTGGAACATCAACAGCCCCGAGGCCTACTCGATCCAGTACAGCGGCCCCGACTTCGCCGAGTTCGGCGACCTGTCGCCGTTCGCGTCCTCCGACCACGACCCGGTCATCATCGGCCTCAACCTGGAGAGCGAGGCCGACCCGATCATCATCACCGGCGAAACGGACCGCGACCGCATCGTCGGGACGGAGGCGGACGAGATCATCCGGCTCGGCGCGGGCCGCAGCGAGACCGCCGAGGGCGGCGGCGGCGAGGACGTCTTCCAGTTCTTCGCCGAGGACTTCGCCAACGGCCAGCGCGAGGTGAAGCGCCTGACGGTCGACGCAAACGACCTCATCGACCTCGGCGGCGCCGAGATCATCGCCGCCCGCGACGCCGGCGGCGACCGCCTGATCCTCTCGATCGGCGGGGATGGAGACACCCTGATCATCAGCGGGCTCGAGGATGACGGTCAGATCGTCAACTTCACCAGCACTGTCTTCGGCGACCTGCTGGTGGCGTGACGCGCGCGGCGCTCCGGTCGGCCGGAGCGCCGCGCCGCCATACTGACGCAAGGCCCGACGCACGCGTCGGGCCTTTTCAATTGCGCCCACCCCCGGCAGCGAGAAGGGCTGTTGCGGGTTTGATCGCGCCGCCCAAACCGCTATGTGTCTCCACGCCGCAGGGGATGATGGAGAAAGACGCTATGCTGGACATGCAGACACGACGCGATGCGCCAGGCATGGGCCGTCTCACGCACGCCACGCCGGACCATCCGCCGGTCGCGCCAGCGAAGGTCGGCGTCCTTCTCGTCAACCTCGGCACCCCCGACGGCACCGACTACTGGTCGATGCGCCGCTACCTCGGCGAGTTCCTGAGCGACAAGCGCGTCATCGACTATCCCTCGTGGCTCTGGCAGCCGCTGCTTCAACTCGTGATCCTCACGAAGCGCCCGTTTTCATCCGGCGAGGCGTATCGCGGCATCTGGAACAACGAAGCCGACGAGAGCCCGCTGCTGACGACCACCCGCAACCAGACCGAGAAGGTGCGCACGGCCTTCGCCAAACTCTACGGCGACAGCGTGATGGTCGATTTCTGCATGCGCTACGGCAACCCCTCGACGGACAGCGCCATCCGCCGCCTCAAGGACGAAGGTTGCGAGCGCATCGTCTTCTTTCCCCTCTATCCGCAGTACTCCGCGCCGACGACGGCCACGGCCAACGACCACGCCTTCCGCACGCTGATGAAGATGAACTGGCAGCCGGCCATCCGAACCGTGCCGCACTACGCCGATCATCCCCTTTACATCGAGGCGCTGGCGCAGTCGGTCGAGCGCGCCTACGCAAAGCTCGATCACCGCCCGGACGTGCTCGTCACGAGCTATCACGGACTGCCGTTCCGGTATCTCAAGGAAGGCGACCCCTATCACTGCCTCTGCTGCAAGACGACGCGGCTGATGCGCGAGCGCCTAGGCTTCGACAAGGAGGAGGTGAAGGTCACCTTCCAGTCGCGCTTCGGCCCCGAGGAATGGCTCCAGCCCTACACGGTCGAGGAGGTCGCCCGCCTCGCCGAGGCCGGCAAGAAGCGCATCGCGATCATGGCGCCGGCCTTCTCGTCGGACTGCGTCGAGACACTCGAAGAGATCAACGAGGAGATCAAGGAGAGCTTCGAGGAGGCCGGCGGCGAAAGCTTCACGTATATTCCCTGCCTGAACGACGATGACGCCCACATCGACATGATGGTCGCGATCCTGCGCAACGAGATGCAGGGATGGGCGCCCGCCCTCGAGACCGTCGCCGCGCGCTGAAAGCCGCCACGATCGGTCCGGCGCGCCGCGGCGCCCGTCAGCGCGCCCTCGACAAGCGCGGCCGCCTGCCTTGCGATGCTGTGTAAAGTATGCGGCACTGCCCTGAAGTCGGGACGGCGCCCCAACCTGCCGGCGCTGCTCCCCGCATGAAAACACTGCGGAGAAAGCCATGATAGCCCGGGACGACGACGCGACGGAGGCCCTGGCCGCCGCCTGCGCTGACGCCTTGCACAACGCGCCGAACGCCTTCGACGGCGCGCGTCAAGTGGCGCGCATGCTGGGTGCGCGGCGTTCGGGGACCCTGTGCGAAGTGGGCTTCTGGGCGCCTGAGCTTCTTGAGCGCCGCGTGCCGGACGGCGACGTTTTTCTGGAGGTGCTGACGCCCGAGGCCCCGCTGAGCCTCGTCACGTCGCGCCAGACGGCGCGGTTCCGCCGCTCGTTGGCGCCGGTTATGCGCGTCGAGGCGTTCTGCTTCGCGGCGGTCGAGGGCATGACGGCAGGCACGCGCGAGACCATCGGATCGTTCTACGCGCTGGCGTGGCGCGACGCGGAAGGCGCGTGGCGGCGTATACTCGACCCGCTGGCGGCCTCGCTGCCCTTCGGCGCCTTCGCGCCGGCGGAGTACTACGA
Source organism: uncultured Rhodobacterales bacterium (assembly GCA_964352995.1). Taxonomy (GTDB): domain Bacteria; phylum Pseudomonadota; class Alphaproteobacteria; order Rhodobacterales; family Rhodobacteraceae; genus Rubrimonas. The sequence continues at coordinate 20,303 of CAYGUQ010000001.1, read as the reverse complement.
CGTGGCCGCGATGCAGGCCGCCCGCGGCGACCGCGACTATTTCGAAGCTCTTCGCGGGGCGGGTTCCGACGACGCCGATCACGTGAAACTCGGCCCCTGCGCCAACATCCTGCAGGTGCATCCGCCCACCGCCACGGCAGGCATGACGCTGGCGAGCCTAGCGCGCCACTTCGACCTTCTTGCCGACAGGGTGCGGCGCGGCGTTGAACTCGCGCCCGCAGACCGCGTCTTTCTCGGCTACGAGGCCGTGCAGCTGCTGCCGGTCGAGCCGACGACGGTCTATGAGGCGGGCCCCGCCTTCTGGTCCGAGACCGATGCCGGCGACGACGCGCTCTCGGTCGACCTGCGTCGCCCCGACACGACCAACTGGGGCTATGACGTGGTCATCGCCGGCGCCGCGGCGGTGAACCCCGCCCTTCTCGAAACCGGGCGCCCGGACGAACTGATCGACCTCGCCGTCGCGCTGCACAACTTTCCCGGCGCTCCGAAGCGGCTCATCTTCGACGTGGTGTTCGGGCATTCCGACAATCAGGGGCTCGACGCGCTGAACAGCCACTATTTCGCCGGCCCGAACATGTACGGGCAGAACATGAACTACCGCAATCCGGTAGTCCGCGCGATCATGCTGGAGATGCAGCGCCGCAAGGTCGACTACGGGGCCGACGGCGTGCGCGTCGACGGCGCGCAGGACTTCAAGTGGTGGGACAGCGACGCCCAGACCCTGCGCCACGACGACGACTACCTGCAGGCCATGGCCGACGTCGTGCAGGAAGTCGCCGGCGTCCGCTATCGGCCGTGGTTCATCTTCGAGGACGGCCGCCCCTGGCCGCAGGAGGACTGGGAGCTCAGCTCGACCTATCGCGCGGTGATCGAGAACCAGCGCGACGGCGACGTCTTCCAGTGGGGTCCGCTGACCTTCGCCCACAACACGCCGTTTCTCTACACGTTCTGGCTGTCGAAATGGTGGCGCATCCGGGAGATGCTCGACGTCGGCGAGAACTGGATCTCCGGCGTCGCCAACCACGACACGCTGCGCCGCGGCACCCAGATCAACCCCAAGCTCAACATCAACACGCGCCTCGGCGAGACGCGGATGGAGATCCTCGACAAGGCCTACGACAACGCCGCGGTGCAGATGCTGACCTACGCCGCGCTGCCGGGCGTGCCGATGGACTTCCTGAACGCCACCGCCCGCGCGTCCTGGGGCTTCATCCGCAATCAGGACGACCGCTGGGGCGTGAAGATCGTCGCCGAGGAGGCCATCTCGCTGAAGTGGCAGGTCGACGAATACAGCTACTCGCGCCCCGGCGCCTTCCGTCGGCTGAAGGATCTCGGATTCGAGACCCGCGACCAGCTCGCGCGGTTCTTCGACTTCCTGCCGGCGCTGGTGGACGTCACGGAGTACGATCTGACCATCATCGCCAAGTTGCTGAACGACGTCGATCCGCCGCTGGAAGGGCCTTCGCCCTATGACACCGCCTTGCTGAAGCGGGTCGCGCGGGCGTGGATGGACGACATGCACGACTACTGCAACGTGTCGGGCTACCTTGAGCATCTCGGCGAAGCGCAGACGGCGATGATGTTGTCGCTGCGGGAGTTTCGGCTGGCGCGGCCATGGCTCAGGCGGAACCTGCGCGCCGGAGAGTACTTCGACTACCGACGGCCGGTGCAGGGCGCCGTCGTCATCACGGGCTATCGGCGCAGCCCGGACAACAGCGAGGAAGTGCTCACGGTCGTTCATCTCGAAGGCGACAGCACGGGCGCCTTCGACCCCGCTCAGTTGTGCCCGCCGGCGGTGGCGGGCGCCTCGGCCGACGGGTGGCGGGTGCGGCTGCGTTCGCCCCAGATCGGCGCCGACTACGAGGGCGGCGAACTCGTCCTGCATGACGGGATGGGCGTCGTGCTCACGAGGGGCTGAGGGGCGTCCGCACGGGCGTCGCGGGTCAGGAACGGGGAGACGCGAGCCGCGTCTCCTCCAGAGCGATGGCGTGATCGATGAGCAGGCGCCAGATCTGCTCGTAGAGCGCGGCGTCGAGTGCGGCGCCCTCGGCCTTTGAGCGCACCCCGCGCACGACCTCTTCAATCCGCTCGGGGATGCGCGCGGGAAGGCCGTTGCGCAGCTTCAGTTCGGCGGCGCGCTCGATGTGCTCGGTGCGCTCGGCGAAGAGCCTGATGAGGGCGGCGTCAATCGCGTCGACGCCTTCGCGGAGCTGGCTCATGTCGGCGCATTCCGCCGGCGTGCGCTCGGCGGCGCGACGCGGGCCTTCGTCCAGCGCGCGCACGGCGCCGCGCAGCGTCCGCACGTCCTGCTCGGTCAACGGAGCGCGGCGGAAGATGTTGTCGACGTGTCGGCGCATGGCCGGAGCCTTGTGAGGCGGCCTGAAGTAGCCCGCCCGCGCCAGCGCCTCGCCGAGATGGTCGAGCAGCATCGCCACCTCGTCGGCGGTCGCAAGATCGGGGGCGGCGGGAGCGTGGACCGCATCCTCCGAGTTTCGCCACTCGTAGGCCATGAGCAGAGTGGCCTGCGCGAGATTGATCGACGCAAAGGCGGGGTTCGTGCGCACGGAGACGATGACGTTGGCCTGCACGATGTCGTCCGTCTCGAGGCCGGTGCGCTCCGGCCCCATGAGCACGGCGACTTTCTGCCCCGCCGAGATCCTCCCGCGCATGTCGCGGACGGCGGCGGACGGCTCCATCACCGGCTTGGTGATGTCGCGCGGCCGCGCCGTCGTGGCGTAGACGCAGGCGCAATCTGCGACAGCCTCCGCCGTGGAGCCGAAGACGCGCGCCTCGTCCAGCACGCTAGCGGCGCCCGAGGCCATCGCCACCGCCTTCGGGTTGGGCCACCCGTCGCGCGGTTCGACCAGCCGCAGGCCGCGCAGGCCGAAGTTCCACATCGCGCGCGCGGCGGCGCCGATGTTCTCGCCAAGTTGAGGTCGCACCAGCACGATGGCTGGTCCGTCCGGGTCCCAGTGCGGGAGCTTGCTGCTGTCGGTTCCTGACATGAGCGCGTCAGCTAACCGCTGCGCGGGACGTCGGCAAGTGCGGCGACGTCGAGCGGACGCTTCGCGCTCAAGCACGGAGAAGACGGCGCGCCTCGCCAAGGGCCGGGCGCGCCGGCGCTCGATTTCAGCCGCGGCGCGCCTTGCGTGCGGCGACGCCGAGGCCGAGCAAAGCGGCGCCGAGCAGCGCGACTGGCGCCGGCAGCGGCACCGGCGCGACCTTGAACGTGAAGGTTTAGTCGACCGGGGAAGTCGACTGGTTGTTCACGCGAAACACCGATCCGGAGTTGAAGGGCAGAAACGCGATGTTGCTTACGCCCGGGCCGAGCACATCCTGGAAGACGCCCGTGGTGGTCGGCACAGCCGACGAATTGATGTTGAAGTTCCCGGCGCCGGTGTTGTTTGCGGTGAACGAACCGCCGACGACCCGCAGGCCTGTCCCGAACACCACGCCGAAATTGTCGAATCCGGTATCGGGACCAACCGTCGACGCCGAACCGGTGATGGTGTTCAGGCCGACGTCGAGAGTGAGACCGTTGCCGATGGCGAAGCTGATCCCCGCGACGAGATCGCCGCCGACCGCTTCATCGTATGCAACCGGCGCCGCGAGCACAGCGCCCCCCAGCAGCGACGCAGAAAACATTGCCGCGATTGCAACATTCGCATGATACATCTTTTTTCCTCCCAGCATTAACTCTCAGCAGCTTAAGCATATAATCCAATCACTCGCAAACATGTTTTCCTCATCATAACATATGACATTTTTCTACTTATGCGAAAGCCAGAATTTTCAGATCAACTCGGGATTGCGGGAAAGCGCAGAGGGCTTTCTGCCGATCACGGCAGGACGAGCAGCCGACCGCCCTCCACCCGTCAAGGAGCGGCCGGGCCCGGCGACACGGGCGGCAAGCGCGCAAACGCCGCATTCGCCCGTCTTGCAGCGCAGAAGGCCGCGGCTTAGCGTCCGCCGCGCACGGCCTGGGGCCGCATGAGAGGGGCGCAGATGAGCAAGATCAAGGTGCAGAACCCGGTCGTCGAACTCGACGGCGATGAGATGACCCGGATCATCTGGGACTTCATCAAGAAGAAGTTGATCCTGCCCTACCTCGACGTCGATCTGAAGTACTACGATCTCGGCGTCGAGGCGCGGGACGCCACCGACGATCAGATCACAGTCGACGCCGCCAACGCCATCAAGCAGTACGGCGTCGGCGTGAAGTGCGCGACGATCACGCCCGACGAAGGCCGGGTCGAGGAATTCAAGCTCAAGCAGATGTGGCGCTCGCCCAACGGCACGATCCGCAACATTCTTGGCGGCGTGATTTTCCGGCAGCCGATCATCTGCAAGAACGTGCCGCGGCTCGTGCCGGGCTGGACCCAGCCGATCGTCGTCGGCCGCCACGCCTTCGGCGACCAGTATCGCGCGACCGACTTCAAGTTCCCCTGCGCCGGCAAGCTGACGATCAAGTTCGTCGGCGAGGACGGGACGACCATCGAGCGCGAGGTGTTCGACGCGCCTGGCTCGGGCGTCGCCATGGCGATGTACAACCTTGACCAGTCGATCATCGACTTCGCCCGCGCGTCGATGAACTATGGCCTCTCGCTGGGTTGGCCGGTCTATCTCAGCACCAAGAACACCATCCTGAAGCAGTATGACGGTCGCTTCATGGAGCTGTTCCAGAAGGTCTACGACGAGGAATTCAAGGACAAGTTCGAGAAGGCCAAGATCACCTACGAGCATCGCCTGATCGACGACATGGTCGCCTGCGCGATGAAGTGGTCGGGCGGCTATGTCTGGGCCTGCAAGAACTATGACGGCGACGTGCAGTCCGACACCGTGGCGCAGGGCTTCGGCTCGCTCGGCCTGATGACCTCGGTGCTGATGACGCCGGACGGCAAGACGGTGGAGGCCGAGGCCGCCCATGGCACCGTCACCCGCCATTATCGCCAGCATCAGGCGGGCAAGGAGACCTCCACCAACTCCGTCGCGTCGATCTACGCGTGGACCGGCGGGCTCAAGCATCGCGCCAAGCTCGACGACAACCAGCCGCTTCTGACCTTCGCGGAGACGCTGGAGCGGGTCGTCGTCGAGACCGTCGAGGCCGGGCACATGACCAAGGATCTCGCGCTGCTCGTAGGCCCCGATCAGAAGTGGCTGACGACGATGGGCTTCCTTGAGAAGGTCGACGAGAACCTCAACAAGGCCCTGCCCGGCTGAACGCCCGAGCAATGGCGCGCTCAAGCCGGCCATGCGGCCGGCTTGCTTAGAATACCGATGCGGCCGCCCGACAGGCGGCCGCAACAGTTTCAGCTGGGTTGCTCCTTCAGGCGGCCCGCGAGCGCCCTGCAGCCTGCGCCCCGCCGTCTATTGCGCGAAGACGGGGCCGCGCGGCTGCCCTGCCCAGGACGTAGTCCTCGATCTGCTCGCGGGTGATGCCAAGGTCGGCCAACCGCTCCCGGTCGAAGCCGCGGAGTTCGGCCACGGCGCGGCGTCGCTCGCGCGCCTCGCGCCATGCGACGATCGCCGCCCGCCACACCGAGCCGACGATATCCGCCACATCCACCCAATGAATCGCGTGAGACCGCATCAGACCGCCTCCCCTGGCGAGTTTTCCCGGCGAGCGCATCGCTCGATATGTATAGACATGTAGGTTGCAAGACAGTTTTGCAACATTCAACGCCGCCGCGCCGCGCATGGCCGCCATGCGCGGCGCGGTCGTTCAATCATGAGCCGCTTGCCCGCTGCGCTGCGGCGCGGTACGGCGCTTGGGGCCCGCAACCGGTGAGGAGAGGCGCGATGGCGCAGCCTGAGGCGATGGTGTTCGACATCGGCGACGTGCTCGTCAGATGGGATCCGGCGCCGCTCTATCGGCGACTCATCCCCGACGATGCGGCGCGCGCGCACTTCTTCGCTGAGATCATGCCGCCGGAGATCAACGCCCGTTTCGATCGCGGCGAGCCGATGCCCGAAGGCGTGGAGCGCCACGCGGCCATGCATCCCGAACACGCCGACCTCATCAGGGCGTGGTGGACCTGCTGGCCGGAGACGATCGGTCCCGCCATCGAGGGTTCTGTCGCGTGCCTGCGCGCTCTCAAGGCGAAGGGCGCGCCGGTCTACGGCCTGACGAACTTCGCCACGGATACGCTCGCCATCGCGCGCGAGATGTTTCCCTTCCTCAACGAATTCGACGTCTGCGTCGTGTCCGCCGAAGTGAAGGCCAACAAGCCCGAGCCCGAAATCTATGCGGCGCTGGAGGCGGCGGTGCCTCATGCGCCGGAGACGCTCTTCTTCACCGACGACAAGCCCTACAACATCGCAGCCGCCGAGGCTCGCGGCTGGCAGGGGCACCATTTCACCGGGGCCGAGGGCCTTCACGAGGCGCTGATCGCCGTCGGCCTTCTGACGCGCGCCGAAATCGACGCAGCGCTGCAGGAGATGCACTCATGACCCAGACGATGAAGCAGGCCGCGTGGGGCGTCGCCGCGATGGCGGCGCTTGTGACGGCGTCGAACATCCTCGTGCAGTACCCCGTGGGGGACTTTCTCACCTGGGGCGCCTTCACCTATCCCTTCGCTTTCCTCGTCACCGACCTGACGAACCGGCGTTTCGGTCCGGCGGCCGCGCGGCGGGTGGTGCTGGTCGGCTTCGCCATGGCGGTGGCGTTGTCGGTGGCGCTCGCGACCCCGCGCATCGCCATCGCCTCCGGATCAGCCTTCCTGCTCGCTCAGCTTCTCGACGTGGCGGTGTTCGACCGGCTGCGGGCTGGCGCGTGGTGGCGCGCGCCGCTGACGTCGTCGCTGCTGGGTTCGGCGCTCGACACCGCGCTCTTCTTCACGCTGGCGTTCTCGGCGCAGGCCGCGTTTCTGGGGCCGGATGAGCCGTGGGCGCTGGAAGCTGCGCCGCTGCTCGGGGTCGGTCCCGCCGCGCCGTTCTGGGTGAGTCTCGCAGTTGGCGATTTCTGCGTCAAACTGCTGATCGCTCTGGCTGCGCTTGGCCCATATCGCGCTATTTCGCGCGGTCTTGCTGTTCGGGCTTGAACGGGGCGCGGATTGCCCCCACCCTCGTTCCATCGGTTCAACAACGGAAAGGAGGTGGTCCAATGTCAGTGACTTCGCAGCGTCTGGCTTGGAATGCGCGTGTTACGGTCGGGAAAGGGCAGCCTCTTTTCCGCATCTGACAGGCGTGGGCCCGGCCCGTTCCGGCCGGACGCATTGCAAGTTCACGGGGGCCGCGCGGTTGCGCGGCCCTTTTGACTCGTCGGGCGGCGCGCCTCGATCCACTGTGAAGGGCTGGTTCGGCAACCGGTTTGGAGTTTCGCCATGGACGCGGATTTCTGGCGCGAGCGCTGGGAGAAATGCGAGATCGCCTTTCATGAGGCGGAGGCGAACGAGCTTCTGGTCGCGCACTGGCGCGCGCTGGGCGCAGCCGCCGGCGCGAGGGTCTTCGTGCCGCTGTGCGGCAAGACGCGGGACATCGCGTGGCTGCTGTCGAAGGGCTTTCGGGTATCGGGCGCCGAACTGAGCGAGATCGCGGTCCGCCAGCTCTTCGAGGAACTCGGCTGCGCCCCGGACATCGCCGCCGAAGGGCCGCTCGTCAGGTTCAGCGCCGAGAACGTCGACATCTTCGTCGGCGATATCTTCGAGCTTGGCGCCGAGCGGCTGGGGCCCGTGGACGCCGTCTATGACCGGGCGGCGACCGTCGCCCTGCCCCAGGACATGCGCACGCGCTATTCCGCGCATCTGCGCGGGCTGACGCAGCGGGCGCCTCAACTCGTGATCTGCTTCGAGTACGACCAGTCGGAGATGGATGGGCCGCCGTTCTCGGTCGACGACGCGGAGATGGCGCGGCTGCACGCCGGGCGCTACGCGTTGAGCAAGATCGCCGAGCGGCCCGTCGCGGGCGGGCTCAAGGGCCGCTGCGCCGCCAGCGAGGCGGTCTGGCTCCTGACCTGAACGCCGGCTCCAGATGGACGCCGGGCCGCCGCGCGGCGGCCCGGCCTTGCTGAGCGGCGTCAGAGGGCACCGGCAGCCATCTCGCTGGCGATGTGATCGGCCTGCCGGATGGCGAGGGCGACGATCGTCAGGGTCGGGTTCTCGGCGGCTCCAGTGGTGAACTGGCTCCCGTCCGAGACGAACAGGTTGCCGATCTCGTGCGACCTGCCCCACCGGTTCACCACGCCGTCCTCCGGGCGCTCGCTCATCCGCAACGTCCCGAGATTGTGGGTCGAGGGATAGGGCGGCGTCGGGAAGGTGCGGGTCGCGCCCACCGCGTCATAGATCGCCGCTCCCTGCCGGAAGGCGTGATCGCGCATCGCCCGATCGTTGGGATGATCGGTGTAGTTGACGTTCGGCGCAGGCAGGCCGAACTGGTCCTTGACGTCAGCGTTGAGGGTGATGCGGTTCGTCTCCTGCGGCATGTCCTCGCCGACGATCCACATCCCGGCCATGTTCTCGTAGCCGTCAAGCGCCGAGGAGAACTCGCGCCCCCAGGCGCCGGGGTCGAGAAACGCCGCCATGAACGGCAGGCCGAGGCTCAGCGTCTCCATCTCGTAGCCGGCGACGAAGCCGCGCGAGGGGTCGTGCTTCGCCTCGTCCTGGATGATGCCGGCCATGGTGGTGCCGCGCCACATCTTCACCGGCTTGTCGAAGACGCCGTAGACCGAGGCGGTGAGGTGGCGCATGTAGTTGCGCCCGACCTGCCCCGATCCGTTCGCGAGACCGTCCGGGTACATCGACGAGGCCGAGTTGAGCAGCAGCCGTGGGCTTTCGATCGAGTTGCCCGCCACGCACACCGCGCGCGCGGCCTGCCGAAGCCTCTGCCCGTCAGGCCCGGCGTAGACGACGCCCGTCACCTTGCCCGAGGCGTCGTGCTCGATCTGGAGCGCCTGGGCGTTCTCGCGAACCTCGAGATTGCCGGTCGCCTCTCCCGCCGGGATCTCGGTGTAGGCGGTCGACCACTTCGCGCCCCACTTGCAGCCCTGAAAGCAGAAGCCGGTCTGCTGGCAGGCTGGCCGCCCGTCGCGCTCAACCGAGTTGATCGCCATCCGGCCGGTATGGACTTCCTTGTAGCCCAGAGCCTTGGCGCCCTTCTCGAACACCTTGAAGTTGTTGTTGCCGGGCAGGCCCGGCCAGCCGTTCGTGCGCGTGACGCCCATCTTCTTCTCGGCGGCGTCGTAGAACGGCGCCATCTCTTCGGCGTCGACGGGCCAGTCGAGCAGGTTCGCGCCCTCCACGGCGCCGTAGTTCGTGCGGGCCTTCCACTCATGCGGCTGAAAGCGCAGGCTCGCCCCGGCCCAGTGGACCGTGGAGCCGCCGACCGCCTTCACGATCCACGCGGGCAGCCCGGAGAAGTCCTTCGCGACGCGCCAGCCGCCCGACGTCGTGCGCGGATCAAGCCATGACAGCTGGGAGAACGCGGCCCACTCGTCGTTGACGTAGTCCTCCGGCAGGTGCCGCCCGCCCGCCTCGAGCGCCACGACGCTGACGCCTTTCTGCGCGAGTTCGTTGGCGAGCGTGCCACCGCCGGCCCCGGTGCCGATGATCACGACGACGCTGTCGTCGTTCAGGTCAAAAGGTGCAGACATGATTCGACCCTCCCGCTCACAGCCACGCGATGTCGTCGAAGCCGCGGCTGATGTAGCCGCCCTCCGAGAACGACTCGCCCTCGTAGCCGAAGAGCGGCCACACCTCTTTCTGGTTGTAGAGTCCAACCACCAGCCCGCCGCGCACGGCCTGGAAGAAGCCGCCGTCCTCGATCCGCCGCAGCAGCGCGACGCGGTCGGCCTCCCAGCCCATGGCCGCATAGCCGGCGGCGCCCTCGCCTTCCGCAAGCGCGTCCAGCTCCGCCACGCCGCCTTCGATCAGCTCCTTGTGCGCGGGGTTGGCGGCGGCGGCCTCGTCATGGCCGCGAATGGCGACGGCGTAGAAGCGGTCCGCCACATGGTCGTGCGGATAGACGTCTCGCGCGATCTGAAGCAGCGTGGCCATCGCCTTGGGGTCGATGGCTTTCGTCTCCATGGCCCACGCGGCGTCCGGCGCGGCGATGAAGCCCGGTCCGGCGACGGCGACGGCCCCAACCGCCGCCGCTCGCGAGAGTAAGGCGCGCCGCGTCATACCGCGGCGCTCAAGGGTCAGCATGGCGTTTCCTCCTTGGCCTGTCGGCGCGCCCCGGTCTTGCGCCGGGCTGGCCGCTTCCTGGGTCGGGCCGCTCAGCGATAGCGGCCGTGTTTCTGAAGAACTTCGATCTGGTAGCCGTCGGGGTCGGCGACGAAGAAGAACTTCGCCAGCAGCGCGCCGTCGCGATGGAACTCCTTGACGTCGCGCGGATTGAGCCCCTCGGCCCGGAAGCGCGCGTGCTCGGCGTCGACGTCGTCGACCGCGAAGGCGACGTGACCGTAGGCGTCGCCGTGCTCGTACGGCTCCGTGCGCCCCTTGTTGACGGTCAGCTCGACCTCGAAATCCGCCTCGGCGTTGCGCAGGTAGATCAGCGTGAACGAGTCGAAATCGAAGCGGTCCGCGATCTTCAGCCCGAACGCCTGATCGTAGAACGCCACCGACCGCGCCTCCTCGAGCACGCGGATCATCATGTGTATCGCCTTCGCCACCGGCGGCCTCCCCGAACTGTCAGCGTTGGAGAAAGCCTACCCCCGCATCAGCGACCGGGGTGGTAGCGGGATAATACGTCGCGCCGCAGCGTCACTCCGCCGCGAGGGCGGCGCCGGCGCTGTGGCGCGGCCGGCGCGCCGCGCGGCCCAGATGCAGGAGGCAGGCGCAGCGCAGCAGCGAGGTGAAGTTGCGCGCCTCGCCGTGCATCTCGATGACCTCGTCATGAAGGCGCCCGATGAACTGCGGCGTCGTCAGCCCGTCGGCCTCGGCGATCTCCTCCAGCGCCGCCCAGAAAGCGCGCTCCAGCCGGATGCTGGTGCAATGGCCGTGCAGCCTGAGAGAGCGCGTTTCGCTCTCGTAGTCTCCCGGATCCTGACCTGCGAAAATTCGGCACATGGCGTCTACGCTCCCGTCGTCTGTTGTTGTTTCCGGCAACGATCACGCGCGAAGCGCCCGGGCGCAAGCGCTGCGCATTAACGCCGGCTGACAAGCGGGCGCAAATGGGTTAACCGCTGAGGATGCGTCGCCCCCTGATCTATCCCGACCGTGAAAGCTATCTCGCCGCGCCGCGGAAGGCCGTGGCGCTGATCGGCATGTCCGGCGTGGGCAAGACCTCGATCGCGCAGATGTTGCGCGGCCATGGCGACTGGTTCCACTACTCGGTCGATTACCGCATCGGCACCCGCTACATGGGCGAGAGGATCGTCGACGCCTTCAAGCGCGCGGCGATGCAGACGCCCCTTCTGCGCGAGTTGCTGATGAGCGACTCGATCTACATCGCGTCGAACATCACCTTCGAGAACCTCGCGCCGCTCAGCACCTATCTCGGCAAGCCCGGCGATCCAGCGCGGGGCGGGCTGCCCTTCGAGGAGTACATCCGGCGGCAGCGTCAGCACCGCGAGGCGGAGATCTCGGCCCTGCTCGACGCGCCGGAGTTCATCGAGAAGGCGCGGGACATCTACGGCTATCATCACGTCGTCGGCGACACCGGCGGCTCGATCTGCGAGGTGGTCGATCCGACGGACCCGACGGACCCCGTGCTCGTCCAGCTCTCGGAGGCGATGCTGCTGGTGCGCATCCGCGAGACCGACGCGATGGCCGAGGAACTCGTGCGGCGCTTCACGGCGGCGCCCAAGCCCATGTATTACAACGAGGATTTCCTGCGGCGGATCTGGCGGGAGTACCGTGGCCAGGGCGGCCTCGAGGAGGACGAGGTCGATCCGGACGCCTTCGCCCGCTGGGGCTTCCGCCGCATCGTCGAGCATCGCCGGCCGCTCTATGCGGCGATCGGCGACAATTGGGGCGTCACCGTCGACGCGGCGGACATCGCCCGCGTGCGCTCGGCGGAAAGCTTCGACGCCCTGATCGGAGAGGCCATCGCCATGGCGGCCGAGCAGGGGGCCGTGGCGCGGTAAGCGTGTCGGGAGCTTGATTCCCACCGATTTCGGCGGCAATTGACCTGCCCGCGCCGAGAGGTCCAGCCGAGGAGAGACGCGCTCCATGCCGATACGGATTCCGGAGAACCTGCCCGCCATCGACGTGCTGCGCGACGAGGGCGTGATGGTGCTGGGGGCGGACGCAGCGGCGCGGCAGGACATTCGCCCGCTGCGCATCGCGCTGCTCAACCTCATGCCGAACAAGGTGCGAACCGAGACCCAGTTCGCGCGGCTGATCGGCGCGACGCCGCTTCAGATCGAGTTCACCCTGCTGCGGATGACCGAGCACAAGTCCCGGAACACGCCGTCGGAGCATCTGGAGGCGTTCTACACCACCTTCGCCGAGGCGCGGGAGCAGCGCTTCGACGGCCTGATCGTCACCGGGGCGCCGGTGGAGCGGATGCCGTTCGAGGAGGTCGGATACTGGGAGGAGCTGCGCGCCGTCTTCGACTGGACGCAAACCAACGTGCGCGAAACTTTCGCGATATGCTGGGGCGCGCAGGCGATGCTTCACCATTTCCACGGCACGCCGAAGCGCGACCTGCCGACGAAGGCGTTCGGGTGCTTCCGGCATCGCAATCTCGCCCCCGGCGCGCCGATCCTGCGCGGGGTGTCGGACGACATCGTGATCCCCGTAAGCCGTTGGACGGAAACGCGCGTAGAGGATCTTCCGGCTGGCGTGCGGGTGCTGCTGACCTCCACCGCCACCGGGCCGGCGCTGGTGGAGGAGCCGGAGCGGCACGCGCTCTACATGTTCAACCATATCGAATACGACACGACGTCCTTGGCCGAGGAGTTCCTGCGCGATCAGGAGGCGGGAACGGAGATCGGATTGCCGGTGAATTATTTTCCGGGCGACGATCCGGCCCGCGTGCCGGAGAACCGCTGGCGCAGCCATGCGCACTTGTTGTTCGGCAACTGGATCAACGAACTCTATCAGCACACGCCCTACGACTGGTGCTGACGGATTTGTCGTCGCGCTTCGCGAAAGGCGGCGAGGCGCTGGCGACAGCGGGCGCGCGGGCCCTGCGAGGGCGGCTCAGGCGTCTCTGAAAGCGTCGGCATGCCAAAGGCTTGCGGGGCGTCGCCAAGTCCTCGCGCGCGACAGGCGGTTGAGCGCATCGATGTCGTCGATGGGTCCGCAAAAGCCCCTTCAATGCCCTGAAAACGCCGCCTGAAGGTTCCTCCGGTCCACAACCCCGGCGCGCATGCGCCTTGCGGCGCCCGCCGAGGTCCGACAACCTGAGTCCGGGCGTCCGTGAGGCGGCCCGAAGCGCCTCTCCATGCGGCGGGAGCGGTGCGAGAAAGATGCGCCGCGACCCGATGGAGGAACCCCATGCTAGCCAGAACTCTCCTGCTGTCCGTGGCCCTCGCGGGGGCGCACGCCCTCTCGGCCTCCGGTCAGGCCCTGCCGACGACCGATCCGGCCGCGGTAGGACTGTCGGTTGAGCGCCTTGCGCGCATCGACGCGGCGTTTCAGGCCGAGATCGACAAGGGCGCCCTGCCCGGCGCCGTGATCATGGTCGCGCGCGACGGGCAGCTCGCCCATGTCGCGGCGCTCGGCGCGCAGAACCCCGCCGGCAACGCGCCGATGGGCGAGGACGGCGTCTTCCGCATCTACTCGATGACCAAGCCGCTGGTCTCGGTCGCCGCGATGATCCTCATGGAGGAGGCGAAGCTTCAGCTCACCGACCCGGTCTCGAAGTTCCTGCCGGAGTTCGCCTCCACGCCCGTCAGCGTCGCCAGCGCGAACGTCTACGGGACCGTCTCATACGCCACCGTCCCGGCCGCGCGGCAGATGACTGTGCAGGACCTGCTGCGCCACACCAGCGGGCTCGCCTATGGCGAGTTGACCGGCAATGCGGCGGTCAAGGCGGCCTACGCCGAGGCCGGGCTGTTCAACCCCGGCGGCATGGCGTTTGACGCGCGGTCGGTCGAGCCGGCGGCGCAGGTGGCCGCGCTGGCGAAGGCGCCGCTGGTCCACCAGCCGGGCTCGGTCTGGGAATACAGCCTCGCCTCCGACCTTCTGGGCCGGGTGGTCGAGGCCGCGTCGGGCCAGCGGCTCGGCGATTTCCTCGAGGCGCGGGTGTTCGGGCCGCTCGGCATGGACGACACCGGCTTCTACGTGGACGCGGACGAGGCGATGCGGCTGGTGGAGCCGGGCGTCGATCCGGCGACCGGCCAGCCCTACGCGATGATCGACGTCTCGCGGCAGCCGGCCAACGACAGCGGCGGCGCGGGCGGCGTCTCGACCGCCGGCGACTACCTGCGCTTCACGCAGATGCTGCTGAACGGCGGCGCGCTCGACGGCGCGCGCATCCTCAGCCCGACCTCGGTGAAGCTGATGACCTCCGACCACCTGGGCGAGAAGATCGCTCAGCCGGTGGAGCCGGGCGAACTGCTGATGGGCGTGCCGGGCTACACCTTCGGCCTGGGCTTCATGGTGCGCGAGGCCGACGGCGTGGCGGGCGTTCCGGGCTCCGAGGGCGAGTTCATGTGGGCGGGCTACGGCGGCACGTTCTTCTGGGCCGACCCCGAGGAGCGCATCGCGGCGGTGCTGATGACCCAGCAGCCCGGCGCCACGCGCGCCTACTATCGCCGGATGATCAAGCAGCTCGTGCATCAGGCGGTGGTGGACGAAACGCAGGCGGTCGCGAACTGACGACGAGACCCGAGGGGCCGGGCGCGCGCGCCCGGCCTTGCGCCCTCAGTAGCGGTTGGCGATCGGCAGCTCCTCGGCGGGGAACAGCGAGATGACCTCGCAGCCCTTGTCGGTCACGACGACCTCCTCCTCGATGCGGGCGGCGGAGTAGCCGTCGGCCGCCGGGCAGTAGGTCTCCAGCGCGAAGACCATGCCGGTCTTGATCTCCTGCGGCTGGTCGAGCGAGCAGGCGCGCGAGATGATCGGCCGCTCGTGCAGCGCGAGCCCCAGCCCATGGCCGAACTGGAGGCCGAAGGCGGAGAGCTCGTCGGGAAAGCCAAGCTCCTCCGCCGTCGGCCAGACCTTCGCCACCGTGTCGGTGCTGACGCCCGGCTTGATCAGCGAGATGGCGTGGTCGAGCCAGTCGCGGCACTTCACATAGGCGTCGTTCTGCGCCGGCGTCGCGCGGCCGATGTTGAAGGTGCGGTAGTAGCAGGTGCGATAGCCCTGATAGCTCTGCAGGATGTCGAAGAACGCCTGATCGCCGGGCCGGAACATCCGGTCGGTGAAGTTGTGCGGGTGCGGGTTGCAGCGCTCGCCGGAGATGGCGTTGATCGCCTCGACGTCGTCGGAGCCCATCTCGTAGAGCAGCTTGTTGGACATCGCGACGATGTCGCATTCGCGCACGCCGGGCTTAAGCTCCTCGTAGATCATGTGGTAGCAGCCGTCGACCATGGCGGCGGCCTGGTTGAGCAGGATGATCTCGTCCTGGTTCTTGATCTCGCGGGCGTCGAGCATGACCTGCTGGCCGTCAACGACCTTGAGGCCGGCCTCCTGCAGCGCGAAGAACATCGCCGTCTCGGCGTAGTCGACGCCGACCGGCATGTCGGCCATGCCGGCGTCGCGGATCAGCCCCGCGATCTCCTCGGCGTATTTCCTGATCAGCCCGAAGCTCGGCGGGATGGTGCCGCGCATCCCGACGACGCCGGCGCGGCAGTGCTCGGGGTTCAGCCAGTCGCAGTTGAGCTTGTGGTGGACGGCGGCGGAGCCGAAGTCCCACACGAAGGGCTCGTCGTCGCCGGCCAGCAGCGCGAAGCGGCACATCTTGTCCCGCTCCCACTCGCCGATCTTGGTGGCGGTGACGTAGCGGATATTGTTGACGTCGAAGAGCAGCAGCGAGCCGCACTGGGCGTTCCTCAGCGCCTCGCGCGCGCGGCTGAGGCGGTAGCGGCGCAGGCGGTCGTGGTCCACCCGGCGCTCGAAGTCGACCGCGGTGTGGCCATGGCTCGGAATGTGCCGGTCCCAGCGCCAGTTGGGGTCGAGGTCCTCGGGGCGGAGGATGCGGGGGTTCAGCGCGTCCATGGCGGTTCTCCTGTGCGTGTCAGTAGCGGCCGCGCGCGCGCATCACGACGTCGGCGCGGTTCTGGGCGTCGGCGAGCGCCGCGCGGACGGATTTCTCCCCGCGCAGCATCTGGTGCATCTCCTCGCCGAGCACGGCGGTGATGTCGGCGAAATCGGGCGCGGCGGGGCGCGGCCAGAGCTGGAGGCCGCCGTCGCGGGCCATCGCGTCCACCGCGTCGACGATGGGCGAGAGGGCGCGCACCTCGGGGTCGGCGGCGACGCTGTGGCGCGGGCAGACCCGCGAGCCGTTGACGAAGTAGAGCTTGCAGGCCTCCGCCGAGGTGAGCAGGCGGACGGACTTCTCCACCGCCTGCCGGCGTTCGGGCGCGAGATTGGCGGGGATGCCGAGGACGTAGCCGCCGACCGGCGCGATGGGCCGGGCGCCGCAGCCCGAGGGGTGCGGCAGGTAGCCGGTGCGGCCATGGGCGGGCGCGGCGGGGTCGAGCTCGAAATAGGGCGCCAGCAGCGAATAGCCGTAGGCCATGGCGACGGCGCCCTCGGCGTAGGCCTTCACCCGCTCGAACCACGACATCGCCAGCACGCCCGGCGCCGAGACGTCGAGCAGTTCCTTGAGGAAGCTCGCCGCGGCGAGCCCTGCGGCCGTGTCGATCATCGGGCGCAGGCGCTCGCCGCGCAGGTCCATCGGGTCGAAGCCGTCGCCGCGGGGCTTGAGGTCGATCACCGGCTGGCCGAAATCGGCCATGGCGAAGATGAAGCTGTGGCCGAGCGGGGTGCCGCGGGCGCCGTTCCACGCGACGCCGCGCAGGCCGCGCTCGGGCCGGTGCAGGACGCGGGCGGCGGCCAGCATCTCGTCGGTGGTGCGCGGCGGCGCGACGCCGGCTTCGGCGAAGAGATCGGTGCGGTAGAACAGGAGTTCCGGCGTCGTCTGGATCGGCACGCCGTACTGCCGCCCGTCATGCAGGCAGCCGAGCCAGCCGGCGGCCTGGAAATCGGAGCGGTTGACGCCCTCGCGCGCCACCATCTCGTCGAGCGGGGCGAGCACGCCCTTCTCGGCGCATTCGCCGATCCAGGGGAGGTCGACGGCGACGATGTCGTAGGCGCTCTCGGCGCGCTCGGCGTTGGCCAGCGTCTCCAGCCGCAGCCGGTCTATGGAGAGGGCGCGGTTCTGGATGGCGACGCCGAGGATGTGCTCGAACTGGCGCTTGAGGCTGTCCATCGCCAGGAAGGTCGGGTCGGCGTGGACGAGGATGCGCAGCGGCGCGCTGACGCCGAGCGGCGTGGTGCGGGCGGCGGGCAGCGGGATGATCTGCGCCTTCAGGTAGGAGCCGCCGAAGTAGTAGTCCTGCGCGCTGCCCTTCTCGCCCAGCCCGAAGGCCTTGCCGATCACGACCTTGATGCGGTGGGCGTAGTCGCTCCACGCCGCGATCATCTCCGGCGAGGGGTGCAGCGAGAAGGTCTTGCCGGTGGCCGAGCGCGGGCGCTGGTCGATCAGGCCGTCGCGGATCATCTCCTGGATGCGCCGCATCGCGGTGGCGTAGGGGGCGCCCGAGGCGATGGCGAGCGAGGAGATCGTCGTCAGCTTGCCGTCGAGGTGGTTGCGCATCAGGAACAGCGTGACGCGCAGGCAGGGATCGGGCGTGAAATGGGGCAGGATGAGTTCGCCCTCGGTCTCCAGCTCCTCCACGAAGTCGATGAAGCGCAGCATCTCCTCCGGGCTGAGGGCGGGGCCGGCGAGCGGCGCTTCGCCTGCCGCGCGCGGCCGCCGAGGCGCCGGGCCGAAGCCGTGGCGCGCGAGCGCGGCGTCGAGCCGGCCTGAGACGCCGCGCCCGCTCACAGCGCCCGCGCCGCCCAGCGCGCGCCGCGGCGGACGATCTCGCGGACCTGCGGCGTCTCCAGATCATCGACCGTGTGGCCGACCGAGCAGTAGAAGACGCGCCCCTTGTCCCACCGCCGCGTCCAGACGACCGGAATGCGCGCGCCCTCGATCCACCACAGGTGCTCGCCGGAGAAGGTCGTGGTCGCGAGCACGTCGTTGGAGGGGTCGACGAGCATGTAGTACTGCTCGGAATGCAGCCGGAAGCTGTCGATCCCGGCCATGATCGGGTGGTCGGGCCGGGTGACGGTCACGTCGTAGTCCACGAAGTCGTCCGACGGCACGGGGTTGTCGGGCCAGCCGGGCGGGTGCGCGACGAACTGGCCGCCGATGAGGAAGTGGTAGGTCGGGCGGTCGCGGAAGGCGTCTCCCATGTGGCCGTGCCAGCCGGCGAGCCCGCAGCCGCGCGCGACCGCCGCCAGCAGCCCGTCCTCCTGCGCCTTGGTCATGTTCCCGAACTCCGGCCGGTGGGCGGAGCGGGCGGAGGACCAGATCGGCACGATCAGGTCGACGTCGGCCATCGCGGCGGGGTCCTCCAGCGGGGCGAGGCTGTCATGGCTCACGACCTCGAAGCCTTCCGGCGCCAGCAGGCCCTCGGCCCAGACGCGGAACGCCTCGGGGCGGTGCCCCTCCCAGCCGCCGACGAACAGCATCGCCTTCATCGCGCAGCGCCTCCCTCGCGCATGAACCGCAGCATCGCCGCCATGTCCGCCGCGCCGAGCCCGGAAGCCTCGGCGCGGGCGAGCAGCGCATGGGTGATCTCGGCCTGAGGCATGGCGACGCCGCCCTCTTCCGCCAGCGAGAGCGCGAGACGCATGTCCTTCGCGGCGAGGCTCAGAGCGAAGCTCACCGGCGCCGACGCCCCGTGAAGATACTGCGCCTTGCGGTAGCCCAGCATCGGCGCGGCGGCGGCGCTCTCCTCGATCACGCCGTAGGCCGCGCTTGCGTCGACGCCGCCGGCCTCGGCGAGCGTGATCGCCTCAGCGACCGACTGGTTGAGGCCGTGGATCAGGCAGTTGACGACGATCTTCATGTGCGCCGCCGAGCCGAGCGGGCCGGTCTCGCGCACCGCGCGGCCCATGGCGGCGAGGGCGGGCCGGGCGCGCTCGATGTCCTGCGCCGCGCCGCCGGCCATGATGAGCAGTTCGGCCGCTTCCGCCGCCGCCACCGAGCCGGAAACCGGCGCGTCGATCAGCGCGCCGCCGCGCGCGGCCAGTTCGGCGCCGAGCGCGCGCACATGGGCCGGCGAGACGGTGGACATGGCGACGAAGAGCCGCCCCGACGCGGCCTCGGCCAGACCGTGCGGCCCCAGATGCAGCGCCTGCGACGCCGCGTCGTCGGCGACCATGGAGACGATCGCGTCGCTGGCCGCGGCCAGCGCGGCGGGCGTGGGCGCGACGCGCGCGCCCAAGTCGCCGGCCAGCGCCGCGGCCTTGGCGCCGGTGCGGTTCCAGAGCGTCAGCCTGAAGCCGCGCCGCGAGAGGTTCGCCGCCATCGGCGCCCCCATGCGGCCCAGCCCGCAGAATCCTATGCGCAGGGCCTCCGTCACAGGCCGGAGATCGCCTGGACGAGCGCGTCCTCGGTGACGTCGGCGGCGGAGAATTCGCGCGCCAGCCGCCCATGGTAGAGCGCGAGGATGCGGTCGGAGACGGCGAGCACCTCCGGCATCTCCGACGAGATGACCAGCACCGCGATGCCCTCGGCGGCGAGCCGGCGGATAAGGGCGTGGATCTCGGACTTCGAGCCGACGTCGATGCCGCGGGTCGGCTCGTCCACGATCAGCACGCGGGGCTTCACGCCGAGCCATTTGCCGAGCACGACCTTCTGCTGGTTGCCGCCGGAGAGGTTGCGGACCGGCGTGCGCCAGCTCGGCGTCTTGAGCGAAAGGCGCGCGGCGTATTCGTCGTAGATCGCCTGCTCGGCCCCGCGGTCGAGCCAGCCGCCGCGCGACACTGCGTCGAGCTGCGAGAGGCTCATGTTGTCGCGGCAGTTCATGCCGAGCACGAGGCCCTGCTCCTTGCGGCTTTCGGGCGCGAGCGCGACGCCGTGGCGGATGGCGTCGGGCGGGCCGGAAATCTCGACCGGCGCGCCGTCGATGCGGATCTCGCCGCCGTCCTTGGCGCGCAGGCCGAAGATGGTCTCGGCGATCCCCGTGCGCCCCGCCCCGACGAGGCCGTACATGCCGACGACCTCGCCGCGCCGCAGCGTGAAGGAGATGTCGCGGAACAGGTCTCCGCAGGAAAGGCCGCTGACCTCCAGCGCCACGGGGCCGGGCGCCGGCGCCGCCTTGCGGGCGGACTTGTCGAGGCTGCGCCCGATCATCAGGCGGGTCACGCCGTCCTCGTCGGCAGCCTTCGTGTCGAGCGTGCCGCGGGTCTGGCCGT